>MTMJ01000007.1 GCA_002010045.1 Archaeoglobus sp. JdFR-22
TTGGCTATGTATCTTTTTGTAGGGAGTTATATGGGTTTGTTATTTAGAGTATTGAGATGTTAGAATTGGTATTTTGTTGGTAATTTTGTAAGCACCCTAGATAGTTTATAAACTTGTCTGGAACCAGTAAACTCGTGTTGAGCATTCGAACATGTTAGGGAAAAGGGACTTACCGTATCCAGTCAGTTAATAAATTATGACGCAATGGCCCTTGAAAGTCTTGCTTGTGCATCCTGAAGCGAAATTCTTGAAGGAAAATAAATTCACTATTGCTGCTGACTGCAGTGTTCTGGTACACAAAGGAATTGTGGAAAAGTTTGGAAAGGAAGCAGTAATCATCGGCTGTCCAATGCTTGAGGACCCGAAAAGGTTTTTTGAGAAAATAAAGCTGATATTCGAGAAGAGCAAGGCTGAAAAAATAGAGGTTTATTCGATGGAAGTGCCCTGCTGCCACGCTATTCATATGATGGTGGACAAAGCTCTGCGGGGAGATGCGAAGGTTGAGAAGTTTATTGTGAGAATCAGCGGAAATGTTGAATCCTACACAGGCTTTATTGACAGGAGTATGATAGAGGCAGAAGCAAAAGCACACGAGGGATTGGCTTGTAGAAGATGATGAAGATGAGTCTGAAAATTAAAAGAATGATAATTGCTGTATCGGATGCGTGTGCTGGTTGTGGAAGATGTGTGAATTCCTGTCCTACCGGAGCTCTTGAAATAGTAGAAGACAGAGCTGAGTTAATTAACGAGAGGTTGTGCGATGGTTTTGGTTCATGCATAGCGGTATGCCCTGAAAATGCACTCTACATTGAAGAGAGAGAAGCTGAACCTTTTGACTGGAGTATACTGAGCAGAATTGACTTTGAGGTCTTTATTGAAAAACTTGAGAAACATTATAAGCCTCTACAGCTCCAGAAGGAATAAATCCTCCTGCAATCAGATGGGGTCTTTTTCACACCTACTTTTTCAATTTTCTGAACTGTTCTTCTCCAATACACTCCTCAGCATACCTGCACCATTCAATACAGGATTGTAAATCATTGAAAATTGTAAAACCACACTTGCATGTAGCCTTCTTTTCATCTGAAAAAATCTCAACCTCTTCTCCACATTCAGGGCAGTTCTTTATCTCAATTGTTGGCGTCCTGATGTTTATCGTTCCGGGACACTTATCTATCAACGTCATGATTAACAATTAGAATGACTTTTTGTTGCCATATCACATTTTACCCTAAAATCTTCGGAAGATTTATCTCTTATGGGGGGGTAAAGAAGCCATGCTTGAGGTTCAGATTAAAACTGCTATTCCGGAGTCATGTGCGCTTGGTGCTTTAAAGGAAGTATTGAATTCATCCATTACAAAGGTTGAGGGGCTAACGAAGATTGATAAACATGTTAAGGGTCTTTTGCAAATAAAGGCAAGGGGGGTTGAGGACGTACTCGCAAACCTGCCTTCATACTGTGAGGGATTTGTTCTGTCTCCTCAGGAGGCTAAAGTTCTGATAAGAGAGCATACATGCTTTTTAGCCCTTGCAATCCTTGAATCCGGCTGTTTGATAACAAATGCAGAGCTAATTGACAGAGAAGTTGTGTGGAATGTAGTATGTGATGATGATTCCTTCCTGTCTCTCATGAATAAACTGGAAGATTGCGATATTGATTCCGAATTACTTTATAAGGGAAGACCCGATAAAAAGTCAGAAATGACCTTCAGGGAAGAGGAAATTCTCAGAATATCCCTTGAGGAAGGTTATTTTGACTTTCCAAAAAGAATAAAGCTTGAAGAGCTTGCAAAGAAGTTTGACATAGCCCCATCAACTCTTTCCGAAATTCTCAGAAGAGGTCAGAAGAAAATTCTGAAGAAGTACTTCTGTATGAGGTGACAACTTTTTCCTTTTTTTGATTCTTTTCTTTATTCCAGATTTTTCTATTTCAGAATATCATATATTACTATTCTTTCTCTTATTATTTCAGGGATTTTTCCTTCCCCTGTAACCTCTATCTCTTCATCTTTTATATCAAAAAATCTCTTCAGGTTCTCAATTTTTTCTTCTGTCATCTCAAGGACGTTCTCTTCTCTGAAACCTGTCGAATTCTTAAATTTCTCAACACAACTTTTACTGCCAACAATTACAGCTACAACCCTGTTATTCCGGTTTTCTTTTATTCCCATTTCAAGCGCTCTGTTAATCTGTCTTGTTGCTGATGCATAAAGTAAAATCTCCATTGGGAGCGTTCTTGCAACCTTTTTACCCTTGAACCACGATTTTATTGCTTTTTTTGCCGCAAATTCTGCATGTTCTCTGCCTGCAACATAATCGGCATTTAAGATTGCCACTTCACAATTCTCGATGTTGATTTTCTTAAAAAAATCCTTTAGACTTCCTGCATAAACAGAACCTTCAATAATAAATATCTCAATCTGCAGGTTCATAGGACTCTCATGACTGACTCCATTCTCAAACCCTTCTCAGTCAGATCATACCTCAGTACAGTTTTTGGAACGAGAACTCTTTTGAGCTTGAGTACTTTCAGTCTTCTCTGGATTTCATCTTCAACTTCTTTAAGGGTCAGCTCAATTACGCCATCTGCGGCGTGCTTCATTGCAACTTCTATCTGACCATCAAACATGCCTTTAGTCATTAAAATGAAAAATATTGACTTATGCTGTTTTGAATATACTGCAAACTCTTCTACAAGGCTTAAGACCTCTTCCACCTCATAGTGTGTGAAGAAGTACGTGATATTGTTGATGATTACTCTATCATATCTTTCTTTCTCCAGAATGGTCTTCAGACCATTAAGCGTATCATATCTTGTTCTTTTTAAGAATGCTTTTGCATCCTGTTCTTCCTGCTCCAGTCCCATTCTCGGGGAAAGGAGGTCGAGAATATCTATTCTTGAAATTATTTCCTCTGCTGTATCGAAATACAGTATAATACTCTCCTTTAACTCCTCTGCCGTATCGTCTGTGATAACATACAATATTTTTTCATTATTGTTTAAACCTTCAAGTGCAACATGAAAAGTGAAAACATCCGCACCTGCTCCAGGCTCTTCAAGAAGGAGAATTACGCTTCCGCTCGATAATCCTCCTCCGAGCTGAGAGTCAAGTGAAAGTATCCCTGTTCTGAACTGCCTCATTATCATATCCTCCCCATAATAAATTTGTCATAGAATTTATAAAACTTCTCGTAACACTATGATTATGAAATTAAAATTCGTAAATGACCTGATACCGGTGATTGTTCAGGATTCGGAAACAAGAGAAGTTCTCATGTTAGCTTATGCAAATGAGGAAGCTTTAAGAAAAACACTAGAAACGGGAAAGGCTCACTACTGGAGCAGGAGTAGAAAGAAACTATGGTTGAAAGGAGAGACTTCTGGAAATGTGCAGGATGTTGTTGACGTGAAGATTGATTGTGATGAAGATGCAGTATTATATATCGTCAGGCAGAGTGGTGTTGCCTGTCATACAGGTAAATATTCATGCTTCTACAGGAAGCTGGAGGGTTTAAATGAATAAATATGTTGTTGACACAAGTGTATTGATTGATGGAAGAGTCTCGCAGATGTTATCAGATGATGAGATTGTTGGAACGATTATAATCCCCGAACCAGCGATTGCTGAGCTTGAAGCTCAGGCGAATTTTGGAAAGATAAGTGGTTTTCAGGGTCTGGAAGAGGTTGAGAGACTAAAAAAGCTGGGTGAGGAGAAGGGATTCGGAGTCATCTTTCTTGGAGAGAGGCCAAAATTCGAGCATATCAGACTTGCAAAAGGTGGCGAAATCGACCATCTAATCAGAGAACTCGCCGAAAAAGAGAATGCAGTACTGATAACAAGCGACAGGGTTCAGTATCACGTGGCGGTTGCAAGGGGAATTGAAGCCCTGTTTCTACAGCAGGAGAGGATAACACCAGAGGAGACGAAAGTCATGTCTTTCTTCACTCCCGATACCTCAAGTGTACACCTGAGAGAGGGTGTTCCACCTTATGCGAAGAGGGGAGAACTCGGGAAACTTCAACTTGTTCGAATAAGGGATGAGCCAATTACTATTCAGGAACTTCAAAAAATGGCTCACGAAATTCTGGAGGCGGCAAGACAGGATGGAGATAGCAGTATTGAGATAGAGAGGAGTGGGGCGACAGTTGTTCAGCTTCGTGATCTGAGAATAGCAATTGCTGAGAAGCCATTCTCAGACAGGATGGAAATCACGGCAGTGAGGCCTGTTGCAAAACTCAGTATGGAAGAGTACGGTGTAAGCGAAGAACTCAAGCGGAGATTTGTAGAGAAACAGAGAGGTATTCTTATATCTGGACCTCCGGGAGCTGGAAAATCAACCTTTGCAGCAAGTGTCGCAAATTTTCTGATGAATCATGGATATATGGTCAAGACGATGGAGAGTCCAAGAGACCTTATGGTAAGGGATGATATCACACAGTATGCACCGCTTGAGGATGATATGCGGCTTACGGCAGACCTTCTGTTACTCGTACGCCCCGATTATACAATTTACGACGAGCTAAGAAGAACGTCAGATTTTCAGGTCTTTGCAGATATGCGACTTGCCGGTGTTGGGATGATTGGCGTAACGCATGCAACAAGAGCCATAGATGCTGTCCAGAGAATGATAGGGAGGCTTGAGCTTGGGGTCATTCCACAGGTCGTTGATACTGTTATCTTCATTGATGCCGGTGAACTTAAGACTGTTTATGAACTCAGCTTTACAGTAAAGGTTCCCACAGGCATGTATGAGTCGGATTTAGCCAGGCCAGTAATCGAAGTATCAAATTTTGAGACTAAAAAGGTTGAGTTTGAAATATACACTTATGGTGAGCAGGTTGTGGTTATGCCCGTCCAGAGAGAGAAAAAAGATTTCAGCGCTGTAGAGAATAGAGTCAAAAAACTGATTGGAAATTTTGTCAGTGATTATGAGGTGGAAGTCATCAATGATAGAAAAGCTATTTTGAGGGTTCCGGATGAGGAAATTCCAGTCCTCGTTGGAAAGAGAGGTAGAAACATAAGAAAAATCGAAGAAACGCTCGGGATGAGTATTGACGTTTATCCCTTAAAGGTTCAGGAAGAGATAAAAGAGGCAGAAATAAGTGAGACCGACAAGCACTTCATCATTCATGCAGAAGGGCTGGAAGGCAGGAGGATAAATATATATATTGAAAAAGAATTTTTGCTGACAGCTTCGGTTGGGAGCAAAGGCACGATTAAAGTCAGGAAAGAGACCGAGGCAGGAAAGGAACTGAGGTTAGCACTGATGAAAGATAATAAAATTTATATAGGATTTTGAGGTGACTTTTTTTGAATATAAGATATCTCTTTATTCTTATTTATGCGGCTACGGCATTAATAGCAATTCTTGCCATACCCAGTTACGAAGAAGCAGGGATGCAGGCTTTTGAGGACCCATCTGATATTACTAATTCTCTGTATTACTTTGGAGCTATTCTGGGTTTCACAGCAGTGATTCTCATTATTGCCAGATACAGAGAGAACTTGCTTTATGTTATGATGTATCTGCTGATTCTAATATCAATTTACTATGTTTTTATTCCTTTTCTGGGGAATGTGTCAGTAGTACCTTCTCTGATTATTGTGATACTTCTCTTGAAGAGGTCAAACTGGCTGGTAATAAATATTGCTGCACTACTTCTTGCGGCAGGAATAACATCTATTTTCGGAATAAGCCTTGAACCGCTGCCAGTTATCGTTCTGATGGTGATTCTGGCAATTTATGACGCAATTTCTGTCTATAAAACAAAGCATATGATAAGTCTTGCAGAATCTGTAACAAAACTCAAGTTACCCATGCTCTTTATAATACCTTATTCCAGAAAATTCAAACTCGAGGATTTAAAGGATGCGAGAGGCAAAGCATCTTTTATGGGAGTTGGAGATGCTGTAATTCCGAATATTCTTGTTGTCTCAGCACAGATGTTTTCTGCATCCGGCTATATTGGGTTCATCAAAATCTCGGCACTTTTCACCCTTATTGGTGGAATTATCGGATTATTTGTTCTGTTATCTTTAATGGATCGAAAAGCTGGGGCTCATCCCGGTTTACCCTTCCTCAACTCGGGTGCTATTGGAGGATATGTATTTTCTATGTTTCTTTAAATTTTAAACTTTTAAATCTCTCTTCGATTATCTGGATTATCTCCTCTATTCCTTCCCCGGTGAGATTGGAGAATGCAAGTCTGTCTCTGATTGTATGCATGTCTGATTTGCTGTATACTGCGATTATCTCAGCATCAAAACCATCTTCAATTTCTTCAAGAAGCGATAACTGTTCATCCAGAGAATATCCGCATGTTTCTGTTGGGTCAAGTATGTAAATAATAAAATCGGCAAGATACTTCAAACATAAAATTGCTCTCTTCTCAATCTTATTTCTTCTGTAAAATGGCCTGTCAAGAAGCCCGGGTGTATCGATTATCTGCACCCTACCACTATCCACTTCTCTGAATCCCACATAAATCTCCTTTGTTGTGAACGGGTATGTTGCGACCTCAGGCTTAACTGTGGATATCTTTGCTACAAGACTTGATTTCCCTACATTAGGATAGCCTGCTATGACAACCGATGGTTCATCTGCCAGAGTTGGAATGCTCTTCATCATATTCTTTGCTTCATTGAGGTACTTTAATTCCGGGTCTATCTGAGAAATTATCGAAGATATCCTGCCATATGCAGATTTTAAAACAATATCAGGGTCTTTTCCTTTTTTAATATCTCTCAAGCTTTTTTTTACGACTTTCTGGACAGCAGTCTCAGCCCAGTTTAATGCTGCAAGGCTCTTCTTTATTTTGCGGATACTTACAGTAATATCCACTAGTTCCCTGTAAAATTCAGGTAGATTCTCATAACTGGGATGAGAAGAGATTATTCTCTTCATGTAATCCGATATGACGTTTGAGACTGTTACGAGTTTATCCATTGTCTTTTTTTTCCTGTTTCTTCCTGAAACTTTTGAAGCTCTCCTGAATGCTTTGTCTATAAGCTCTTCCCCGGTCAGGACAGTCGGCAATCTTCTTGGTTCAAAATGACTCATTTTCCCACACTACTTTATTCTCAAACCCTCAACTTTATTGTTTAAATTATTAATCTTTACGATATCGCCCCAGTAACGTTGTTTAATTTTATAATCTAATTGAAACATTACGTAATGCAAGAAAATTATTTATACACTTATCAATTAAACAGTAGAAAATTAGAGGGAGCAGTATGCTAGATTTAACCCAAATTCAAAAGGATATACTGCATGCTCTGGTAACAATATACAAGAAAAAGTCAAGTCTATCTGTAAAGGGAGAAGAAATAGCCGAATTGATAAACAGAAATCCCGGAACAGTTAGAAACCAGATGCAGGCTCTGAGGGCAATAGGAATGGTAGAGGGTGTCCCCGGACCCAAAGGGGGATACAGACCGACTGCAAAGGCTTATGAACTTCTCTCAATAACAAAGCCTGAAGAATCTGTACGGGTGCCTGTGATTATAAATGATGAAGTAACCGACATGAATGCTGAAGAAATGGTTTTCTCTCTCCTAACACACCCGAGTCTATGTCAGGCAAGAATAAAGGTTCTCGGTAATGTAAGCAGGTTAAGTCCCGGCGACAGGGTTGTTGTAGGCCCCACGCCTGTTAATGAATTGATGGTTTATGGAAGAATCACAGGCAGAGATGATACTTCAAGCTCCATAGTTGTCTCAATTGACAAGATACTCGCTCTTCCAAAAGATACTGTTGAAGAGCACATGTCATCCCCGATTATAACTGTGGATGCAGAAGAGAATGTGGCAGAGGCTGCAAAAATTCTTTCAGAGAATAAAATCCGTTATACTCCCGTGAAAGAGAACAATAAAATAATTGGTATTTTCAGTCTTGCCAATGTGGCTCAGGCAATCTCTGAAAACAGCCTGGATAAAAAAGTGAGAGACTATATGAGTCCTAAAGCAATTCAGGTTGAAAAAGATACCCGCATCAAGGAGGCACTTCGCTTAATGAGGGATGAGAAAGTTAGGATACTCGTCGTAGCTGATGCAGGACAGCCTGTAGGTATAATAAGCGATCATACAATTCTTACAAAACTTGCTCCGGATCAGGTAAAGTAAATGGAACCTGAGGTAAAAAAGGACTTCTCAATTCTATTTGACTTTAATCCTGTTCTCGCCATCGAGTTAAGCAGAATTAAGGCTAAAACAACCAGTTGTGTTCTTTTGCAGCAATTTTTCGAGGAAATCTCTATCTCGGCTCGTGAATATATTATCAGGTCTCTAGAGGCAGGAAACTGTAACACCAGGAAAGTGGAGAAAAACGTAAAATCAGAGTTGAAATCCCAAAAAGAGTATGAACTCGTTCGGAAATTAAAATGTGAAGTAATACCTTTTGCTATGATTTTGAACAGAATCTCAAAGCCTTCGGTAGCCCCGGAAGTTTACTTCTATGTATGCAGTCAGGATAAACAAAAAAAAATCCAGAAAAAAATATCCAGTATGAGGAATCCTGAATTACATGCCCTAAAAAAAATAAATCTATATGGTAAAAACGATTCCGAATCTCTGGGAGACTTGACAGAATTTACTGTCAGGATAAATCGAGTTGAGGGAAATTTGCTTGCCTACCCCGAATGTTGCATTAAAAAATTTGTAAATGCGAGAGAAGAGAATAAACATCATGAGAGGGAGATTGCTCTCGAATGCTTGAGAGACAATAGATTTAGATTTGCACTGGATAGCTTCATTAATCCCCACAGAATAAATTTTTTCGAGCTTCCGGACGAATTTTACTCTTTTTTCACTTCAAATTTTTATCCCTGCTCAGTTGATTGTAAAAAAGCAATAAATACTGGAAAAAAAGTGGAATCTTATTTAGACGATTTTGGAAAAGCGTACAGAGCTAAACTCGTCCTGAATGTGATGTACCAGTTTGCTGTCTGTTATGGAAGTTACGAGTTAATAAAGAAAAATAATCTCGAAGTAAACAATGAATATCGAAAAACAATTGTAAACTACTTTGATGTACTTGACAGCAGATTGAATAACATTCTAAACAAAACAAAAAACTTGGTAATTTATTCAGGAAACGAACTCGGGAATGTGTATATCAGAAAAGTAATGAGTGATTAATATCTAAAGATTTTTCGAAATACTTATATATTAGTTTTTCAAACTTGGTGATGATAATTAGTGCAATAACTATACATGGTGAAATTATGATGAGAGGAGCGATGGTAGAAAAATTTATGAATCTCGATAAAATTGTCGAGAATTGTGGAGAAAAAAATCCTGAAGAAATAGTTGCAGAGTTTCTGATGTCAATAGGATTGATTGAGAGGTTCAACGGTGGATACAGATTAACCGAAACTGGAAATAAATTTTTGCAGCTACCTGTAGATAAATAATCAGCTGGAATTGACGATATTTGTATTTGCAGCGCCGAGTAAATCCTCAAATTTGCTCAGCAGACTCTTACCCTTTTCGGTTGTTCTGTAGATTTTTTTATCTTTATCAAGAACCTCCTCAATCA
>MTMJ01000092.1 GCA_002010045.1 Archaeoglobus sp. JdFR-22
GGCTATGTATCTTTTTGTAGGGAGTTATATGGGTTTGTTATTTAGAGTATTGAGATGTTAGAATTGGTATTTTGTTGGTAATTTTGTAAGCACCCTATTAAAATTAAGTAAGAGGGTGAAAGAATATGAAGATAAGAAGAAGCTGGGCTAAGTTCATTGTTTTGGCAATAACTCTTGTAGCCATAACGGGAACTGTAGCTTATGCTCCAAAATTGGTTCATCTAACCGTCATAAAATTCAACCCCTTTGAGAATAAAGTGGAAATAAGGGAGGAAAATGTTAGCGGGGTAGCTATAGAGATAAAACCAGACAAATCTATAGAGATTCATCCCGGATCTGGCAAAGCTACAATAGTTGAAGAGGCATTTCCAGAGAATTTTTCCGGATGCATTGAAAAAGACAGGGCAGAAGAAGAGGCTCTTGATATTCTTTTAAATGATGAAGAGGCGAGAGAAACACTTTTAGAGCTAATTGAAAGCTATGGAGACGTAATTGTGGAATTCTGGGGGAGACATGGTATATCCGAATCAAAGGATGGAAAATTTGTTGAAAAAATTTGCACTGGAGAATTCACAATCTATCCAAAGGATTTCTTTTCGAGGAATATTACTGTAAGTACCAACGTAAATTTCGTTAATAGAAAGCTTTACTTAGCTCCGGTTTTGTGTGATGAGGTATCAGGCAACCTCTGTATTCGCCACATAGATCCTGAGCTTAGAGAGCCAACAGATGAAGAGAGGGAATTTGCAGAAGATGTTTTGAAGGAGGAAGGATACGAGTGGGGTAAGATGGGCATAGCTGTTAAGCAACTTTATACGGAGTTACCAAATGGAACTTTAATTCCCTCATCAGTCATGTACTGGATAATCCTCGAGCCTAAAGCTTCAAAGGATGTTTATAGAGCTGTCACTCTGAGCTTTGATGGCGATAGAGTTGAAGATATACATGCAAAAGAGGTTTTCGTAATTTCTGCCATTCCTGAGTAGTCAAAATTTAAAATTGGCGAAACTTCACACATCCCCGGAACGAGTATTGTCCGAAATTGCGAGCTGAAGAAAATTTAAAAATTTAAATAGAGGTGGTAGAGTGAATAGAATGCTTCTGCTGGTATGCATTGTAGTAATAATCTTTGTAGCTAGCCTTTACGTATTTCAATCTTCAAAAATGAAACACGAAAGCTCAGACTACAGATTCGAGATTATTGAAGGGGAGAAAATTTCTGTGAACAACGGCATATACGTGCTTGGATTTACTGAGAATTGCACAGAAAGAGGAACTCCATACATTAAAATGATAAACAGCTGGAATCTAACACTTGATGAAGATTTCTGGATTTCAAATGTCGTGAAGTGCTTTGACGGGAGGATTTATGCTGCAGGTGCAGACATTCTCAAGATTGAAAATGGTAAGGTTGTATGGATAAAGGATCTTGTGGCAAAAGAAGTTATCTATGAGGGAACGAGAGAGAATCCTATTCCAGTTGAGTATGGAGACTTCCTAAGCGTGTTTGACATCGAAAGCGATGGAGAGTTTCTTTACTTTAACACGAGAGACAGAGTGGTGAAAACTGATGAAGATTTAAATGTAATTTGGGCTATAAAAATAAAGAGTGAAAGTGATATTAGATTTGGAGACCTGAGCGATGACATTTCCGTGTCCGATGGAATATACTTAACGAAAGGAAACAAAATTATCAAGCTCAGCAAGGACGGAAAGCTTGAATGGGCACTCTTGCTGAAATCTAAAGAAAAGATAAAAAGAGAAGTAAATATTCCAGAAGAAAAGAGGAAAATGGCAGAGAGAGAAGGAGAGAAAATCCCGGAGTTTGAAGAACTTCCGAGGTATTCCATAGACCTATGTGCAATTTATGCGGGTGATAATGTTTATGCTGCGGGGCTTGCTGATGATCACCTTTGTGAATCAACTGAGATTCATCCATTCTTAGCCAAACTGAGCAGAGACGGGGAAATCCTGTGGGCTAAAATAGTAAACGTAACCTATCCAGAGAGCCAATATGTAATGGAAGGTAAGATTATAAAAGACGGAAAGAGATTCATCACCTGGGTGAGCAATTGTGTTTTCGTGTTTGATGAAAATGGGGATCTTATTAACTTCTACTTAATTAAAGGTCCCATCAGCGATTTAGATTTAGAAGACGGCACAATCTACGTTGCCAGTCCAGTAGTATGCAGGGAGTGGCTGGAGAATGGGGAGGAAAAATTTGAGAGGGTGGGTGTGGAAGTTGAGGAGAAAAGTTGCTCAGCAACACAGATTGACATTTTGACCGAAAAACTAAAACTGAAGGTTGAAAATGTTGAATGTTATTCGAAGAATTGGGAAGAAACTACATATGAACAACTTGGAAGCAGTTTGCATGTCACATAAAAAAGTTCATGAAGCTGCTCATATTGCATACATTGCATTATATGGCTTACTGATCGTATTTTCTATTGTTTTCTATGACCGGGCTAATTTGGAGATACTGCTATACTCTGGGATAATTCTGGGTTCTGGAATTATTTTACTTGTGCTGGCAGGTCAATGTAGGAAAGGAGAGGAGACGCTTGTTGATAGGGGCAATTCTGATTACTTTGCTGTGCTTTGCTGTTGTGGAGGAAGAGAAAAGGAATGTGGAAAAGTTTGGCAGTGCATACAGAAATTATATGAAAAGAGTTCCGAGAGTAAATCTGATGGCAGGAATTGTAAGGCAAATACGCAAAAGGATGAAAGGAGATAAACCATGATTTTATTTTCGCTTTTAATTTTCTTACACGGATTAATCCATCTGCTCGGGTTTTTGAAGGAATGGAATTTAGCTCAGATAAAACAGCTGACAGGAGAAACTCTCATTCCTTTATCTGACAGTTTATCCAGAGCAACAGGAGTACTCTGGTTGATCGCATGTTTGCTTTTCGCAGCTTCAGCAATAACCTATCTGCTGAGAAAGGAATGGTGGTGGATGATCGCAATTATTGCAATTTTTGTTTCCCAAATTCTGATTTTCATTTACTGGAAAGATGCAAGATTTGGAAGTATTGCCAATAGCATCATACTTATCGCCTGCATATTTTCCTATGGGGCATGGAGTTTTGACAAAATGGTAAACGAGGAGCTGAGTTCGTTCTTTCCAGAAAAGAAAATAGAGAAGAGAATAGTAAATGCAGAAATGGTTGATGAACTTCCACCTGTTGTGCAAAAATGGCTTGAGCGTTCAAATATTGCTGGAAAAGAGTTCATTCAGACTGTTCACTTGAAACAGAAGGGTGAGATGAGAACAAAACCAGATGGCAGATGGATGAAAGTTGATGCTGAACAGTATATCTCCACAAATCCTCCCGGCTTTATATGGAAGGCAGATGTAAAATCCTCATTTCTGCGTTTTTCTGGAAGAGACAGATATGAGAATGGAGAAGGACACATGCTTATCAAACTGTTTTCTCTTATCCCAGTTGTTGATGCTGAGGGAGAAGAAATAGATCAGGGAGCTTTGCTGAGGTATCTGGGTGAGATGGTATGGTATCCTTCAGCAGCGTTAAATGATTATATCGTATGGGAGGGAATGGATTCCACAACAGCAAAGGCAACCATGAGCTATGAAGGAATAACAGCTTCAGGCATATTCAAATTTGATGAGAATGGAGACTTTGTGAGTTTTGAAGCAGAACGTTACTACTATCGTAAAGAGGGCTCAACTCTCGAAAAGTGGGTTATAATAGCACATGATTATGGAGAGTTTGAGGGTATAAGAATTCCTGTAAATCTGTCTGTGACATGGAAGCTTGAAAGAGATTTCACATGGTATAGGATGGAGATTACAGAAATGGAGTATAATAGGGCTGAATGAGAGAATAAAATGAGGCTATATAACATGGCAAGAATTGCTCCCGGAATTGCATATTTACTTGGGGCTATGGTTAATTTGCAGTTTGCTTTGCTTAACCCTTTGATAAATTTATTGCTGGTTCTATTGCAGTCACTTCTGCTCAAGGAGGAATACGAGTCCACTATTATCAAACTTATTCTTGGAGTGAGAAGAAGTGAATAATTTTGGGTTAAGCCTCAAAACATGAAAGAGAGGAATAAGCATGAAAAAGCTGATAAAAGGCTTCGCTACGCTCGCCCAAATTATCTCCGGCAACCTCTTTTATTCTGAGAACGCTGGACTAAATCGGCCTGAAGAAGACAAAACCATTAAATGCAGAAAGTCAATCGTGGGCATGGAGAAAACGGGGGTTATATATTATGAGCATAAAACTATCAAATGAGGTAAAAGTATCATTGGTAACTGCCGTTTGCATTTTAGCACTTACAGCTATATCAAAGAATATTATCCATGCGCAGATTGATTTTATCTCTCAATTTGCACCTGTATGGATGTTTGTGACTTATATAATTACGAGAGAGAAAGCAAAAGTATCAAAAATTTGTGATAGCCCTTTGTTTTGGTCAACAGCAATAGTTCTTGTAACATTAGCAATTTTGATCGTCTATGCAATATAATGGAGATAATGGAAAGGATATTACTCCTCATTAGAGAAATTAAAGGCTCGAGGAGTGATAAACGAGAAGTATCCGGGTGGAGTGGAGATTCAAAAGAAACTTTTGGAAAGAAGAGCATAGGATAATCCAGAAGGGCAAAAAGTATGTTGTTGCTGACTTTGAAAAATATTTAGCTAAACTGTGAGGGAGTGCAAGAATAACTATTGATGAGGTTTGGTAGAAAATTATAAATACTGTCAACATATAGATGTTGACATATGTTCTTACCTGCAAACAAACAGTTCGAATTCTGGAAACTCCGGAGAAAGGGTTTTGCAAACATAGAGATTGCAAAAGCTAATAGCATCTCCAGACAGGCAGTCTCAAGAGCTCTTTTGAGAATGGATGAAAGGATAACGGAAACACTGCTGGAAATGGCTAAAGCCAATCAAATAGAAGCAGAGAGCATAAACTCCAGGTACGGCATTTTGTTTGGCTATTCAATCCCTTTCAAGGTTAATGCTGTGATCTTTGTCTCTGAAAAGCATGGAATACAGGTCTGGTACGAGCATGAAGGAGACTGCGATAACTGTGAAAGATATAAACGATGTATGGAGCTTCTATGGGATTTTGCAGACGAAATGAAGATAAAGCTTGAGAAGGCTGCAAATCCTACCAGACTGGCAGATGAACTCTTTGAGAGGTTGAGGAGGTTGTGTCATGCTGACAGAAAGAATTAAAAAGCTTATGGGATGGTGCCCGATGGCAATAGAAAAGGAAAAGAAAGAATTTGCTTCAAATTCCAGTTTTGGTTATGAGTTTAAGCATAGAGGACTCAGAACGCTACTTGCATCAGTTCATCTTATCATCGGAATCGGTCTTTTAGTAAACGTTTTCTATGTGATTAAAAACATGCCATGGTTTCCCGGGTGGATGATGGAGATAGATATTGTAGCTTCCATGCTGCTTTCGATTATAGCCTTATTCTCAATTTTTATTGCTTTTGACATAATTAGAGCAGAGGAGGCAAAGAAAGTGCTATCGTTAATCTCACTGATTGTAATTTTAGTGCTGTTTGTATACCTTGCTGGCTGGACTGTAAGCGCAACTTCGCTCTCCCTCCTCCAGAGTCTGCAACTCCATTACACATTCACCACGCACACCCTCACTCTCTTCACACTCATAATTGCTCTCCCAAACCTTCTTAACCTTCTGAGGAAAGGTAGTTATCGAGTTGAAAGAAGAACGGGGATAATCCTTATTTTAATATTGATCTTAATACCTGCTGCATTTGCTTCACTTAACTATTACATCAACATGCAGAAGTCAATGCTGTTGATTGAGAAGGGTGAAGACTACGAAATATATTCTGCAGTAAATTACTGGTGGTATCAGCCAGCTGTCGTCTTTGTGGACTCAGATAAGTGAAGCTCAGGCACAGCAGTTTCACAGGAAGAATATGATGCTCTGAGGTTCCTGAAAGGACTTGAAGACGGGAAGGTGATGGCATGGTGGGATTTCGGGCTTCGCATTAAGGCTTTAGCTAAGAAGGAAGCTGTGATATATTACGGTTCGGAAGAAATTAAGCAAACAATTGCAAGACCCGGTTCGATGAGTTATGAGCCTGCAGAGAAGGTGAGAGATGTTGCAGCATTTTTTACAGCAAACAATGAGGATGAAGCTAAAGCCCTTATGGAGAAATATGAAGCTGTTTACGTCTATTCTCCGAAAGATAAGATATATCTATTCAATGCTATGAGACTTGCTTCCGGGTCAGATGTTGAATACGAGAGCTCAATGTTTTACAGATTCGAGAATAATGTGGATATGAAATATTTCGAGAAATTGTATGAAAATGAGTATGCAGCGATTTATGGGTTAAAAATTTAGCTCAATCTCGATTACTATGACTCGCTGAAAGGTACTGACGATATCGGTAATTGTTCTCTTGGCAGGTATATCAGTCATCCTGAAAGAAAACCTGTTTTATTACAGACGGACAGTTATGAATCACTTCAATGGCATCGGGGAGCGTATGAGAACAAAGGTGAGAGGATTTTTTTAACCTGCATCTAAAATAAAATTGCATGAAGAAAAAGATTTTACTTTGCTTTATCCCTCTGTTGGAAAATAGCATTGTGTTTCACCAAGTTTTGCACTTATGGATAACCTTGTTTTTGCTTGATGTCTTCGAAGGGAAGTAATATCGTTTAGTGAAATGTTTATAAAACTACAAAAGAGGAGTATCAACATGACAAAGAAAGTGATCTTAGCTTGGATAGGCATAATCTGCCTGCTTATTATTTCATTCTTCAGTGGTGTTATCCTCTCTGAAAAGGGATTTATTTCAATTACAACTCCAAATACAGAAGCAAGCCGAATGAACCCTGCGCCTTTTGGGAATCCTGTTATATATAAGAACAGGGAGGTCACGGTCTTGGGAGTAGAAAAGATGGAGCAAATTGTTGCGAGGGAGGATGGTGAAGTTATTCACAGGTACATGCCCGACGGAAAGGGGTACTATCTTATCATAACACTGCAGATTAGAAATATCGGTTCACCTGATGATGTCAGATATTACAGCACAAGAGAATTCAAAATTGTCGGCTCTAAAGGTAAAATCTATCCTCTAGGAGACCCCCTCGAGGTGGATCGAAACCTCAAATTTATAGGGGGGAATGAACTATTTGAAGGTGAGTTCTATGGTGGATATACTAAAACAGGCCGTATACTTCGCCCTGTGGATGCTGATGACAGTAATCTTCTTCTCAGATGGGAACCTGAAGAAGGAATATTTCGCTATCTTTCTTTAGACTGACCAATGTGATTTTTACAATGCATGTATGAATGAGTATCGGAAATTGCGATCCCGCCAAAAAGGAAGATGAGTAAAAAATGGAGGTAATAAAATGCTGGTATACCTAATCTGTGCTATTATCTGGATGTTCTTCCTTGGTATACTCATCCCTGAAAGAAAAGGGAAGCGTATTGTATCTGAAATTTACGGACATTGTGGAATGAGTTTTATCTTGTCATCACTGGTGCTTGGCATCGGTGGAGTGGGAATCCAGCATAATATTTTGTTACTCAAAATCATCGGTTTTATTCTTTACATTCCAGCAGTTTTTCTTATTGTATATCCGACCATTGCTCTTAAGGGAAAAGGCAAGCCAAAATTAAAGGATTTCACAACAACTACTTCTCTTGTGACTACAGGCATTTATCGAATTGTTCGTCATCCTATGAGCTTGGGCATGCTCATGGGGGCAATTGGGCTAATGTTAACATTTCAATCAGTTTTATCCATCATATTGGGGGTAGCGGCTATCTTATGCCTTTACATATACTCCAAAAAGGAAGACATATATAACATTGAGCAGTTTGGAGATAGTTATAAGGAGTATATGAAGGAAGTTCCTATGTGGAATATTATCAGAGGATTGAGAAAATGATGGCAACTCTTCGCCACTTCGTGGCTCGGTTTCTTCAGACTCCGAAACAGCGGATAAAAGACTACGCTCCGCCTAAATTGCCTTCGGCAACTTCCTTTATCCACAAAACGTTATACGCAATTCAAAAAATATTAATTTTTACTTTTAATTTATAAAGGTGAAAAAATGAATTCAAACAAAATGAAAGCGATTGTATACCAAAATACGGGCCACCCGATGTTTTTCAGCTTAAAGAGGTAGAAAAGCCTATCCTCAAGGACAATGAGGTGCTGGTAAAAATTCATGCAACAACTGTTCATGTCGGGGACACAAGAATGCGAAGTTTCAGAATCCCTAGGGATATAGCCGGCAGGGGAAATTGAAGCAGTAGGTAAAGAAGTAACGCTGTTTAAGAAAGGTGAAAAGGTTTTTGCATATACTGATACTGACTTGGGAGCTTATGCCGAATACAAATGTCTGCCTGAAGATGGAATGATGGCAATAAAACCCTCCAACATGTCTTATGAGGAAGGATTTTACCAAGAACTCAACTCAAACATAGCTAAGGAGGTATCTTGCTTCGCTCAATACCTCATTTTGATGATCGAGCTTTCTGAAGCTCAAGGTTCAAATCCCTCCCCCCCTGCATAAGTTTTGCAGTTTGATCCACTACTATTTTGATTGAATTTGCTATATTTTTGCTTTTATTTCCTCCTTCCCAAAAAATATGTTACAGCTAACAACCCAGCAATTGCGAATACTGCTTCAAATCCTGGTAGTGCCGACGTAGGAGTTGATGTGGGTGTTTGTGCTAGAGTAACTGGTGTTTGATTCTCAATGGAAGCTCTGTTTGCAAAGAAATACACTTTGTTATCCTGACTTCCAGCAACAACATAGCTGCCATCTGTAGATACTGCAACACCAAAAACAGTTCCGCCAGTCTTATAACTCCATACTAATTTCCCTTCCTTATTGAAAAGATATATTATATTATCTCCACTTTCACTCCTATTGATGGAGCCGGTTCCGCTCCCAGCAGCAATGTAGCTTCCATCTACCGATACTGCCACATCATAAACACTTGCGGTCTTATTGCTCCATAATAGTTCCCCTTCACTATCAAAGAGATATGTCTTATCACCTCCAGCGACAACGTAATTTTCATCGCCAGATACTGCTACATCATAAACAAAGAAATCAACATTATAGCTCCGAAGTAACTTCCCTTCCTTATTGAAAAGATACGTTTTATTAATACAAGGATCAGCAGGGATAAGAATGCCAGGCCCGGCGATAATATAATCTCCATTTGTGGATACTGCTACATCAATGGGAGTAAGTAAACCAGTCTCGTGGCTCCATAGTAGTTCCCCTTCTTTATCGAAAAGATACACTTTTCTATCCCCACTTCCGGCAATAATGTAATTTCCATCCGGTTGTATGTGAATTTCTGGAGGATATAAGGGCAAATAATCCAGATAAAACCATAATAATCATCCTGGACAACTTCAAATCACACTGGTCCAATAAGACGAGAA
>MTMJ01000118.1 GCA_002010045.1 Archaeoglobus sp. JdFR-22
AGGCAGAAGAGAGAAGACAGGAAGGAGATGGCTTTGTTTGCTGTTGGCTTGTGGCACAACATATTTGCTGTCAGGGTGAAGTAATTATGTCCCAATGCCGGATTAAAAAATAAATTTTATAAACACTTAGTTAACCTTTTTGTCCATATGGTTTACAAAAGTAATGATTGGATGTTCAGTCTGATGATAATGGCAGTTTATTTTGTAATTATTCTATTGATAGGTTTCTGGAGCAGGAAAAGAAGGGGAATTGATAATTATTTTGTTGCAAACAGAAGCGTATCCACCATTTTTCTCACTGGCTCTCTTCTCGCAACAGTAATCGGAGGTTCTTCGACAATCGGTATGGCTGGTCTGTCGTACTCATCGGGTATGGTGGGGGCATGGTGGTTACTCTCAGGTAGCGCTGGTTTAATAATTCTCGGGCTTTTTTTTGCCCGAAAAGTGAGAAAATATGCAGTTTACACTCTACCAGAGCTAATTGAGAGGCAATACAGCAGGAATGTCTCAATTGCTGCGTCAATTTTGATTGTTATAGCGTGGACGGGTATTGTCTCTGCACAGATTGTTGCAGCCGGTAAGGTTCTGGCAATTGTTGGCGGAAGCGTCGAGCAATGGATGGTTCTGTTCTGGCTTGTCATGGTTGCTTATGCTGTCATAGGGGGGCAGCACTCTATCATCCGAACTGATTTGTTTCAGGCAGGAATTCTTTTCGCTGGCATTGTGGCAGTTCTCTGGATTCTACTAACAACGAATGCTGTCGAGACTCTGGGAACTCTCCCGGATTATTATTTTGAATTCCCGATAAACCAGAAATTCGGGTTAAATAGCTTCTTCACATTTCTGATTATCATAGGCTCGACTTATGTTGTGGGTCCGGATATTTATTCCCGTTTATTCTGCTCTGAGGATGAGAAAACTGCCCAGCGTTCTGTTTTTTTGACCGCAACTATAATAGTCTTCTTTGCTTTTGCCATCTCATTAACTGGTGTTTTTGCGAGAAGTTTATTCCCGGATATTTCGCCGGAGCAGGCGTTTCCCTATATTATTGAACAGAGTTTGCCCTTCTGGGCAGGAGGAGTTGTGATTGCCGGGTTGATAGCTGCCTTCATGTCGTCAGCAGACACGTGTATTCTCAGCCAGAGTGTAATCCTGACCGAAGACCTGATAAAGAGACGCTGGAGGATTGATGAGAAACAAACACTTTTCGTCACCCGCATCTCTATAATTTTACTTGGATTTGTGGCTTTATTGCTCTCATTGAGCCTCAAGCAGGTAATCTCATCTCTCCTTTTTGCTTACACTGTGTTCACATGTGGTCTTGTTGTCCCCGTTATTGCCGGGTTTTATAAGTCTAGGCTGAGGGTGAACTCCTACGGAGCTTTAGCCTCTCTCGTCGGAGGAGGTTCTGCTGGACTGGTGGGGAAGTTACCCTATACTCACATCCCTTATAAAGAGCATCTATCTCTGATTGGTTTTGTAATCAGTATAGTCCTGCTTTTTGTCGTGAGCTATATAACCAGAAAAAGTGGAAAGGATTCATCTGATTTTCGATAAAACCAAAATATTATATCCTGACTTTCCAATTAAGTTTGATGGCACTCGAAGCTCTCAAGGATGTTGTAAAAAAGATTACAGGTTCGACAACTGTTGACAGAGCTTTTGTTGAAGAAGTTGTCAGAGATATTCAGAGAGCTCTGCTGAAAGCTGACGTGAATGTCAGAATGGTTAAAGAGATAAGTGATGCAATCAAAAAGAAGGCTCTGAGTGAGGACGTTCTTCCGACCTTCAACGCAAGGGAACACGTCATAAAGATAGTCTACGAAGAACTGATGAAGGGAATAGGTGAAGGGCTTGACATACCTCTCAAGAGAAGCAGAATAATGCTCGTTGGTTTGCAGGGAAGTGGTAAGACAACAACCACAGCAAAGATGGCAAAATATTTTAAAGATAGAGGGTTGAAGACCGCAGTCATCACTGCTGACACATGGAGACCTGCTGCATATGATCAGTTAAAACAACTCTCCGAGAGTTATGGAATAACGTTTTATGGTGAAAAGGATAATAAAGATGCGGTAAAGATTGCCAGAAACGGCTTGAAAGCCTTGAAAGATTACGAACTTGTAATTGTGGATACTGCCGGAAGGCATGCACTCGAAAAAGACCTTATTGACGAGATGATTCAAATAGCAAAGGTGATGGAGCCTGAATACAAAATTCTTGTTCTTGATGCTGCAATAGGTCAGCTTGCAAGTAAACAGGCGAGGGCTTTTCACGAAGCAATAGGGATAAATGGAATCATAATAACAAAATTCGATGGCACTGCAAAAGGAGGGGGAGCGTTATCGGCAGCAAGAGAAATAGGAATTCCAATAGCTTTCATAGGTTCGGGAGAGAAGGTTGAAGACTTTGACAAATTCGATCCTGCCGGGTTTGTTTCACGAATGCTCGGTATGGGCGATATCAAAGCACTGATGGATAAGGTTGAGAGGATTGCAGCGCAGGAAGACCTTGATCCCGAGTCCTTCCTTAAGGGGACATTCACACTCAAAGAAGTTTACAAGCAGATGGATGCAATGAAAAAGATGGGACCTTTGAGCAAGGTTCTTGATATGCTGCCCTTTGGATTCGGATTGAAGCTTGATGAAAACGCCATGGAGATGACACAGGAAAAGATGAAGAAGTTCAGGGTAATCATGGATTCAATGACTGATGAAGAAATGCTGAATCCCAAAATAATTGATTCTTCGAGAATAAAGCGAATTGCGATAGGCTCCGGCTCAAGTCCGCAGGAAGTGCGGGAACTTCTGAAATACTACAAGACGATGAAGAACCTTATGAAGAAGATGAAGAAAGGCAAATTTGGAAAGATGCCAATCAAAGGCTTTCCAAAAATTGGTTTTTAACCCTCATGAAGATAGCTGGAGTTGATGAGGCTGGAAAAGGCCCGGTTATAGGGCCAATGGTTGTCTGCGGTGTGTCAACAGATAATATCGAAGAGATTGACAGTCTGGGTCTCAAAGACTCAAAAAAACTCTCTCCTCAGAGAAGAAAACAGCTCGCAGATGTTATCAGGCAGATTTGCAGAGTTGAAATTGTCAAAGTCGAACCTGAAACACTTGATAAACTGATGGAGAACAAGACAATCAATGAGATTCTCACAGACTGTTATTCAGAGATAATAATCAGGCTTAATGCCGATATTACCTATGTTGATTGCCCTGATGTTATTCCTGAAAGATTAAAATCGAATTTGGAGGAACGGACTGGTAAAGCGGTTGAGACAGCTCACAAAGCCGATGAGGTATACCCGATTGTCTCGGCAGCCTCTATAGTCGCAAAGGTGGAAAGAGACGGTGAAGTAGAGAGGTTGAAGAGAATCTTTGGGGATTTTGGTAGCGGATATGCAAGCGATGAAAGAACTATAAAATTTCTGAACGAATACCTGAGAAAATATAAGAAATTCCCTCCCTTTGTCAGAAAAAGCTGGAAAACGTTAGACAGGATTCAACAGCAATCCCTCGAGGAATTCTGGTAGCTTTCTTTTAAGTTTCATATGTGAAGACATTTAAATATGCATCTGTATATCTCAGAACATGAAAATTATTGCATTCATTGGTTTACCGCTCAGCGGAAAGAGCACAGCAGCAAAGGTTGCAGCAAAACTTGGAATTCCCGTTATTGTGATGGGGGATATTGTCAGGAAGGAAGTTAGGCGGAGAGGTCTTGAGCTAAACGACAAGAACGCAGGAATGGTCGCAAATGATCTCAGGGAGAAAGAAGGTATGGATGCAATTGCAAAAAGGTGTATTCCTTTAATTAAATCCTTGGAAGAAGATATTGTTGTTATTGATGGTGTAAGGGGTATTGCGGAGGTTGAGAGATTCAAAGAGGAGTTCGGAAACGACTTTATTCTGATAAACGTCTCTGCAAGTATCGAAAAGAGACTTGAAAGAGCAGTCAGGAGGAAACGGGAGGACGATATAAAAACTCTGGAGGAACTGGAAAATAGAGATGAAAGGGAGCTTTCATGGAATATGGGCAGGGCAATTGAGATGGCAGAATATACAGTTGACAATAACTCTGGATACAGTAAATTCACAGAAAAAATAGAGGAACTTATAAACCAGCTCTCAAAACACGTGAATATCAGAATTACAACTCTGGTCTATCCGACTGAAGATGAAGAAAAAGTAATGGCGGCAATCAGAAATTTATTTCCGGACGCTGAAATAGTAATAAGAAATGGTGTGCTGACGGCAAAGGCAGAAAATTTGCATAGGATAAGAGAATTACTGAGAAAACAGAAAATACTGGATACTGCCCGCTCAGAATTTTTGAAGGGCATAAGGAACAACTCCATAATCGTTTACATAAACAAACAGATTGCAACAGCATCTAAAATCAATTTTACTGATGAGAATGCTGTTCTTTCTCCCCTGTGCGTTGAGTTTCGTATCCGTGGAATAGACATTGAACGATTTATTGATTATCTTGCCCCACCAACCAAGGATGGAAAACCCATTATGGAGCTGGATGAACTGTGAAACCCATTCATAAAATTTTAATGACTACCGACGGCTCAATAACAAGGATACTTGAGGCAATCACCGGTAAAGAAATTAAAATTGAGACAGTGGAGCAGCGGGTGGTAAAAGCAGACGGTCATCTCGCACAATTACTCAGCATTCCAGAAGGTGCGGATGTAAACTACCGGGTTGTGAACCTCATGGCTAATGAAGAGGTACTTGCACATGCTGTCTCCTGTACACCTCTCGACAGATTGCGTGAGGATTTTCGGGAGGAATTGATGAAGGCAGATATTCCGGTAGGCAACATAATCCGGAAACACAGACTTGAGGTTAGAAGAGAGATAAACTGGGGCAGGATTGAGAAAGCTGACAATCTGGCTGATATTTTCGAAATTGGAGAAGAAGACGACGTACTTGTGAGAAATTACAACATCATTCACAGCGGAAAGATTCTGATAAATATTACTGAGTACTTTCCTGTAAAAAAGTTTGAGTAATCTGTGCATTAAACGGCATATATCGCAGGCTTTCCCGGCATTGCAGCTTTTATCTTCTCTTCAGGGATTTTCTCTCTGTCAAGAATAATCTTCACTCCAAGCTCATTCTCCAAGAACTCTCTTGAGCTCTCAATAACCTCTTTCTCATCAAATTTTACCATCCTTCTATCCTTTTTCTCTCTGAATGCTTTTTTCACAAAAACAGATACCTCTTTCCCCATCTGTTTAAATTTTACGTCCGACATAATCTTCCTCATCGCATCTTTCACATCCTCGGAATTGACAGCAATTTCCAGAATCTCACTCTTCCACTCCTCGGCAGGATAAAGATACACTTCCTTTGCATCAACAAACTTTAGAATCTCTCTCATATCCTCTACAAGATTGGCAATGTACTCTTCTGACTGCTCAGCAAGGAAATCTACTTTTGATTCATCATACTCCGGAAACTTCTCAAGGCTAACAAATGAATCATGATTCCAGTGCCATATCTCCTCACAGATATGGGGTGCAAATGGAGCGAGCAGCTTCACCCAGTCATCAAGGATGATTGAGAGGTTTTTTCCACCTCGCCTTAAATACCACCTGACATCATTCATTACCTCAAAAAAAGCTGTGTTAACTGCCCTCCTTGTTTGAAGGTTATCCATCGCTTCTCTTGTCTCTTTTACTGCCCTTTGAAACTTACTCAATAGCCATCTATCGAGCGTATAGATGTCTTCAACATCTCTCTGGTAGTATTCCTTAGCAAGGTTGTAAAATCTCTTTAAATTTGAGACAAGACCTTCTACATCTTTTTTTCTCCAATCAGCATCGCTGTCGTATTCTGACGCATACAGAATATACATTCTTGTGACATCTGCTCCGTAATCTCTCACTGCCCTCTTCATTGTGAGGAGAGGTCCCTTACTTTTGCTCATCTTCTGTCCTTCAAGGCTCACATACCCATTTACAGCAATTGCTCTTGGATAAAGCTTCTTAGGAAAGATAGCAACATGGTGAAAGAGGAAAAAGAGCAGATGATTTGCAACAAGGTCTTTACCCGAGCTTCTTACATCAACCGGGTACCAGTAAACAAAATCTCTCCTTATTATCTCCACAACATCAACGTCAAGCTTCGAAGAGGATGCAATCCTGTCTGGCTTACCAATTCCGAGAAAAATATAATCAAGCAATTCTTTTGTCATATTCTCAGCTTTGAGTGTTCCATCGTTGATGTATTTTGCAAGAATATAATAGGACATGTAAATTGTTGAATCCGACAGAGATTCAATCAGCCACTCTTTATCCCATGGAATCCTCGTTCCCAGTCCTTTCCTTCTCGCACACGCCTTATCCTTTAGCCATTCAATTTTATTCCTGAATTCTTCTTTATAGTAAGCAGGAATTATTTTCATTTCATCCAGCCAGTTGAGAACGTTCTTTTTCCATTCAGGATTCGAGTAGTTCAGAAACCACTGGTCTCTGACGACTTTAACTACACATTTAGTTCCGCACCTGCAAACAACCGGTTTTTCACTGAATTCATAAAATACTTCAGCAATTCCTTTCTCAATCAGGTCGTTCTGTAACTTATCTTTTATTCTTTGGACGCTCATACCTGCATATTTTCCTGTGATGTTAAGAAGGCGTCCTTTATGAAATTCTTTCTTGTAAAGCAATTTCGTAGCTTTTTCCAGTTCTTCTGCATCTTTCTGAGTTCTGATTCCAAGTTTCCTGATTATATCCTCTGCGGGTGAGCACTCCTGACCATCCGTAGTGATGAGAACAATCGGTTCAAGTTCATCTACACCATATTTCTTCAATTCTCCGCTTCTCTTCAAATCCTCAATTGCAATGAAGTCGAAAGGGGCGTGCGCGGGAACGCTCATCACAACCCCTGTTGCATTATCTGTATCAACAAATTCAGCAGGCAATATTGGAATTTCTTTGCCAGTGACAGGATTTTTTACTGTTTTTCCAAAAAAGTTATCAGCTTTAACCTCCCCAATTGCATAGACTTCCCTGTCAGTATACTTCAACTTTTCAAATGCTTCACTGCTCACAACCCATTTTTCACCGTTCACACTAACTATGACATAGTTCACAGGCTTCAGCCAGAGATTCGTGGCGCCAAAGACAGTTTCAGGCCTTAATGTTGCACAGGGGAAGATTAATCCCTCATCATTAACAAATTTAATAACAATAAAATCCACTATAGTTGCGCTCTCACCCATAAGAATGTCGTGGTCCTCGACAGGATTCCTGTCGTGGGGACAGTAACGGACAGGATGAGANCCCTTGACAACAAAATTTTTTTCCTTGAGTTTGTAAAACTGCCACTCAATGAACTTCTGATACTCCTCATCCGTGGTCGTAAAAGTTCTTCTCCAGTCTATTGAATAACCTATTCCTTTCAACGCATTTAAAGCCTCATCTGAGAAATATTCAACAATTTTTTCAGGTGTTGTCAGAGTGGATAATAGGCTTTCGGGAACATCGTGAAACTTTGTGTAAACGTTAAACGTGCGCTCATCCTTCTTAGCTATAAGCTCAGCAAGTCCAATTATTGGCGTGCCCGTAACGTGAAATCCCATCGGGAATAGAACGTTATAACCGAGCATGCGTTTATATCTTGCGAGTGTATCTCCTATCGTCAGCGTCCTCGTATGTCCTGCATGGAGATTTCCATTAAGGTAGGGATAGGGTATGGTTATGAAGAATTTTTGTCTGCCATCAGGTTCAGAATTGAATATACCATTTTTCTCCCACTCGCCCTGCCATTTCTTCTCCATTTCTCTGAACTCACTTACCATCCTATCACTTTCTACATGCATTGAGAAAATTAATTTCCGTATTCAATACTCCAGTTGAGATTAGCACTTCGTGTATTTACTGACTTATACTTACCATCCACAAACTTTACAACTTCAACTACAATAAGCAGGTTGTCACCAACTCTCGGAACTGTTTCAGGAGACTCAAATCCAATGTAAGTGGTGACATTGTCTCCTTCCATGTCCAGTGGAACGTATGTTACCGGTGTTCTATCCAGTCCATTGTAGGCAAATAAGTGTATTCCGGGAAAAGGAGGTTCAACATAGAGAGTTGGTGCTTCACTGCGGTTTATCAGTACATCTTCAACATAATTGATATTCAGTATGTGCGTGCCCGAGATATTATAATGCATGAACTCAATCCTGATTGCAGGTAATTTTTCCTCCTTGCTATCAGAACAGCCTGACAGAGTTAACGCAAAGATGCAGAAAAGCAGTATCAAAAATCGTCTCATTAAATTCCCCCTGTAAAGAACGATAGGATGCTTTTTATCAAATCATAAAGTGAGAATACTCTTTTTTCTTCCTCAGGGGTTTCAACTTCCGTAATCCCGACTTCCGCCCTCAACTCAGCAAATTTGTGTATAACTTTACCATGACATCCGACGCATACGTCTATGAGCACGTCTTCATGTATTTCGTGAACACCGCCTTTGTGACAGCCAAGACAGCTTTCGGTGTCAGGTACTACAATTGCACCCTCACCATGACAGGATGAACATTTTACATTGGAGTGGGGGACATGCACATTCAGTGCATCCATGTCCTCACTCGTGAATGCTGGTCCGGCATGACATTTGATGCACGGGCTATCTCCATGAAGCTTTGAAAGTTTATCCATCTCAACCTTATCTCCTCTCCAGATGTCAACACTGTGACACCTGCAGTGAGCGAGCTTAGCAATCCTTTCATCTTCAGTTAAAATGGTGTTATGACAGGGAAAGCATATCTCCCCATATCCGGCAACATGTTCCTGAGCGGAAACATTATTCACAAAAATCACCATTATTGAAATTACAAGAGTAAATAGTATCAGGCTTTTTTTTCGGTAGTTTGTTTTGAAGCTGAAGTATACTCTCATCTATTCAATTTTCAGCACATTGATATAAATTAATTCCGTTTTTTAGGACTTTTTTTATTTGGAATTAATTCAATAATTAAGATATATAAAAAAAGAAAATTAATCTTTTATTTTTAGTTATATGTATAGCTCACTCCGGGAACCTCACCAGGCCAAACTCCTGAGTCATAGCTCGTGCTTGCATTCGTGCCGTAGGTATCTCCCCA
>MTMJ01000053.1 GCA_002010045.1 Archaeoglobus sp. JdFR-22
GGCTATGTATCTTTTTGTAGGGAGTTATATGGGTTTGTTATTTAGAGTATTGAGATGTTAGAATTGGTATTTTGTTGGTAATTTTGTAAGCACCCTAAAAATCTCGTTGCTCCCTGCTGTGGGCATGGCACTTGCGCTGGTGGTTGGCCGGGTAATGCGTTCCCTTGCGTTAGAGATGATGGAGTTGTTGATGAGGATTGCTACCCGTACCGTGAATGGGGTGTTGATTGGTGTGGGACTGGAAGATGTGGTGACTGGGAGGACAGATTGTGGAAAATAAGAGGATACAAGGATGTCAGAGATGGTGGTAGAAGAATATCAGGAATAAAGAGAGATCTGGTCTGCAATGGACCGATTGTCTCATGTGCTTATTACCACTGGGATCCAGGCAGATCACACTGCATCCTTATTGTTGGATGGAATGCCACCTCTGACATCTGGATTATCAAAAACAGCTGGGGTACAGGTTGGGTGGCACAGGAAGGCGCGACACCGATCGGGAATGGTTTTGGTACAATACCTTATGATCATGGTTGGACTCGGACCGAATGGTGGGAAGTTTGTGAAAAATGGTACCCGTATGGTGTGTATAAGGATTAACTATAGGTTTAGGGGATTTGTATGAGTGATCTTGAGTTGTATATGGATGGTTGCCAAAAACATATCCGCATCAAATTCACAATGAAATTTATAATTTCCTTAGTATTCATTGTACTTTTGATCAACATTGGCGTTGAGTCTGTCTTTGCATTAAAGAACCCGGCAGCAGTTTATTGTGAGGAACTTGGATACGAATATACTACAATAAATACAGATAAGGGTATGAGAGGTCTTTGTATACTTCCAGATAATCAAATAGTGAACGCATGGTGGTTTCTGAGAGGAGAAATCGCGCAGGAATATAGCTACTGCAAAAAGATGGGATACGGGATAAAAACAGTTGAAGATACTCAAAAATGCTCGTATATCTATTCGTCAAAATGTGCTGTCTGTATACTGGAGGATGGAAGAGAAGTGGAAGTTGCCGAATTAATGAATTTAAGTTTTGCAGAGAGCGTTTGCGGGGATGACTTTTGTGCTGCCGGTATGGAGAGTTTCAACTCATGTCCAGAAGACTGTCCTTCCGGAGGGGAAGACTGGTATTGTGATGGCGTTGCAGATGGAAAATGCGATCCTGACTGTGAGAAAATAAATGAGAAAGACCCGGATTGTAAAGAAAGGCAGGTTGAAGGTGAGGAGGAAATTAAGCCAACAGAACTGGACAGGGAGCAAGAAATTACCCCAAGTGGTACCAAAGTTGAGCAGGTTCCAGAAGAAGTAACTCCCGGCTTTGAAATCCTTGAAATAGCTGGTGTCATTGCTGCATTATTGATGCTGAAAAGAAGAAGATGAGGGAGGGATAAGAAACGAAAAAACTTCTAATTTTTATGCTGATTACAGGAATGCTATTTATTGGCTGCGCAGAAGAAGTTACTCCAGTACCAGAAGAAGTAACTGAAGACACTCAGAAACCTGAGAGTATTACACCTGAACCAAAATCAACTGAAAAATCTGATGAGAAACTCATCCAACCCGATGACCTTGTGTATATGGGTGCTTTCAGATTGCCTGAAGCATCCGGAGAATCAAACTGGGAATACAGCGGTTATGCAATGACATATTATCCGGAAGGAGACTCAAATAACCAAGATGGCTTTCCGGGTTCGCTTTTTATTATTGGACATGACCACCACCAGCAAATTTCTGAAGTCAGCATACCAGTTCCAGTAGTTTCAAAAACTAAAGATTTTAATGAGCTGAACACTGCAACTACTCTGCAGGAGTTTCATGATATCAGTGAGCATCATTTTTGATCCTGGATTTGACTTTGAAAGAGGCAAGCGTTATCTTGTTGGTGCTGCTGCCTTTGATCGTGCGAATGGATTCCTGTATATTGCTGAAAGAATGGCAGATGAGGATGGGAAGAGTCTCATTCATGTATGGAAATTCAGAAAACTTAAAGGTTACTGAATGGAAGCCGAAATTCTATCCAGTAAAAATTAAAAAAAGAAAGGCAGAGTACACCTGTACACTTTACCATTCGTAATACTGTATATATTTTCGATTGAAGGAGTCTGGAAACTTATCCATAATTATTTCATTCAGAATTTTATGATATTCTGCAATCTCATCGCTATGTGCTTTCCGGTGATATACTCCTCCCATCATTACAATCACTACATAATCATTAATTTAAGAATATATAGTGTTGACGTATAAGTCAATATGAGGATAAAAACCGAAAACATTTAAACGATTAATTATTAATAATTATCTATAGCCAGAGTAAGTTTATAAGAATTTTGAAATTGTGGGGAAAATGGCAACCTGCAAAGAATGTATTCACAGCAGGATACTTGTGAACTGCTGGATATGTAAAGGAGGTGGAGAAAAGAAGATAAAGAGAATATATGAGCTGGAAGTGGATGGTATGGAAAAATGCCCCCATTTCAGGAGTATTGATTCTGAAAGTATTCTGAAATTATATGTGGGCTGATATTAACGTAAGCTTGCAATTTTTGGAGCAGTAAATTCTATTTCCTGTATTTCAGCCTTTGATTTCCTTCCTCTGAATACGTACTTTCTCAATTCGGAAATAAGTTCACAGTATTTCGGACATTCCCCATTATTGAGAATTCTGGAATAATAGCACACTTCATAGTTCGTGCAGCTCGCCTTAATTTTTTTGTCTGCCATATCAACAAACACAATTGCCTTAATATTGGATAATGAAACTCTAAAGCACCTGTTATTTTTAGACATTGTAATTAAGAATTTGATTTTATTTTTTATGAGTTTTCTCAAAAATAACTGATGAGAAATGCTGTATCATCATGTTATAAAAATCGTTAAATCCTGCCAAAATCATCCTCGACTCTTTCTATATCATCCTCTCCCAAGTATTCCCCTATCTGCACCTCAATAATCTCCAGTGTGATTTTTCCGGGGTTCTCAAGTCTGTGGACAGTTCCAGCAGGTATAAACGTGTTCTCACCGCGTTCCAGCACGAATGTTCTGTCACCAACCCTCACCTTTGCAACACCCTTCACAACAACCCAGTGTTCATTTCTGTGGTAGTGCTTTTGAAGACTGAGTCTTTTGCCCGGAAGAACTGTTAGCTTCTTCATTTTATACAGTGCACCTTCTTCAAAAACTGTGTAAGAACCCCATGGACGATAGACTGTTTTATGAATCTCTGCCCTCTCATCTCCCCTCTCCTTTAAGATATTGACAATCTCTCTAACTTTCTGAGCATCCTTTCTGGAGCAGACAAGAACTGCATCTCTCGTATCAACTATAATTGTATCCCTGATTCCCACCGCACCAATGAGCCGATTTGCGATGATAAAATTATTATGGGAATCTACAGTAATGCATTCTCCCTTTATCGCATTCTGGTTTTCATCCTTCTCAAAAACCTCGTGGAACGCATCGAAACTGCCAACATCATTCCAGTAGATATCGAGCGAAATCACCGCTACTCTCTTTGATTTCTCCATCAGTCCGTAGTCGACCGAGATTTCCGGAACTTTACTGAATGGTTCTTTGTCCTCAAATGCCTTTACGACCTTTGGCTGATATTTCTTACATTCTTTTAAGAAAAGGCTTGAGTTGAACAGAAACATTCCACTGTTCCAGAGATAGCCCTGAGCCATATATTTCTTTGCAGTCTCCGAATCCGGCTTTTCAACGAATCTTTCAACCTTATAGCCACCCCTGACTTTTTCGCCGGGTTTAATGTAGCCGTAGCCCGTGTGTGGTTTGGTAGGTTTGATGCCAAAGGTAACCAGATACTCGTTGGCAAGCTCCTCTGCATTTTTGAAGGCAGTTCTGTAATTCTCATTTATTTCAAGAAAATGGTCTGAAGGAAGAATGATTACATTCCCTCCACCCTTTTCCTCAATCTGTTTGATTGCGAAAAATATGGCTGGCAGGGNATTTCTCGATACGGGCTCTAAAAGAATATTTTCTGAAGGAATAGCAACTTCCACATCTGCAAGCGCATCCGTAACTTCAAATTCGTATTTCACATTTGTTACTATGTAAATGTCCTCAGGTTTTGAGAAAATAAGTGCTCTTTCAACAGTTTTCTCAAAAAGCGACAGATTATCGAACAATTTAATAAATTGCTTCGGATATGCTTCCCTGCTAAGTGGCCAGAGCCTTGTCCCACTTCCACCAGCAAGAATTACCGTTTTCATGATTTAAACTCTCCAATTTCCCATAAAAACTTTTTGTTTCGGGTAAACAGAGTGTCTCAGCTTTCGTTATCTCTTACATATCTTTACAAAATTTTTATAAAATTCCTCGCCTTTTTCTGTATGAAATACCTCAGGATGCCACTGAATACCATATATTGCTTCAGTTTTGTGCCTCATACCTTCAATCTCACAGATATCAGAGGTTGCTATTACTTTAAAATCAGGAGGAAGTTTTTTCACCTCATCTGCATGACTTGCCCAAACTTTCCACTCCTCCGGAAGACTCTCGAATATTATATCCCTCTCAACAATCCTCACCTTTACTTCTGCGTAACCACCACTCTCCCCACGCCCAATTTCTCCACCGAAATGCTTTGCCATTAATTGATGACCGAGACATATTCCGAGAAACGGCACATCAATTTCGTCAAGATATCTTTCACACATGCCTGTTCTCTCGAGCGAAGGCCCCCCTCCAATAACAATCCCATCAGCATTTATCAACTCTTTAACAGGTGTTGTGTTCTCGACCAGCTTCACCTCAACTCCAATGTCCCTCAGAGTCCGGTGAATCAGGTGATTATACTGCCCGAAATTATAGATGACATAAATTTTTACCATTACACATCCCCTTCCAGCAACTCATTTTTGGTAAGTAAAGGTATAAAAGTGATATCGCGCTTTGAGAACACCTCCTTTGCCCCCTCTCCTCTGTCCACAATGGTTATAAGAGCAAAAACCTCTCCACCATATTTTTCAACCCGCTCAACAACAGATAGTGCTGAACTGCCTGTAGTGGTGACATCCTCGACAACAACAATTCGTTCTCCATCACCTATATCTCCAATTAAGTCACCTTTTACTCCGTAATCTTTTTTCGCTTTTCTGAAGATTACATATGGCTTTCCCGTAAACAGGGATAAAGAAACGGCGAGTGGAACTCCACCAAGCTCAACACAGGCTATTTTGTCAAAATTTGATTCAGAATTGTTTATTTCGTCAATTTTTCTTACGATCTCTTCTGAAATTGTCTTGAGGACTTCGGGACTTGTACATGCAATTTTTATGTCAATGTAGATGTTGCTTTTTTTTCCCGATGAGAGCATGAAATCTCCAAATTTGATTGCTCCTGTCTTCTTTAACAAATCAACCAACATATTACCACGGCACATTTTTCAGACCAAGTTTGTAAGCAATGAAGTTAGTTAGGATATGGAGCAGGGGGGTGGTAATAAAACCTGCGATTATTACATGTGGTGTGAACAGCACTGAAAATACGCCGGAGAAACTTGCAAGGAGCAGGGCAAATACAAGAAAGTCCATCTGGTCAAGGAGAGGAACGCTCGTACCTCTTTCAAATCCAGCCCTTCTTTTTATGAAACTGCCGATAATATCGCCAAACATTGCGCCGATTGTCAGACTAACGGCAATATGGATGAACGAGCTGTATTCAAGTGAGGAATAAAGATTTATTTGCAAAATATTCTCAAGAAAAAGCTGCGAATGGGCAGTTACTATTCCTCCCGATATTCCTGCAAATAAGCCACGTATAGTTTTTCCATTTCCAAGTATTCTTTTACCATCTATAAACTTCCGCCCTAAATCAATTGGTTTACCGCCTCCAAAAACCACAGCAAAGTTATTGGGAGTATATGCTGGGAGTAAAAGCCAGATTGCAATTGCAACAGTCGAAATGATAGACTGGAAATCCAGAGTTTGAATTTCTTCATACACCATTAACAGAGGGTAAAGATTGGAATATATCTCTTTCGAATGAATTAAATGAATTGAGGGATATTTTATCTATCAGGTGATTGTCTCGCTTTCCTTTTTTCATTTTCCAAAATTTAAGAGAGCGAAATTTTGATATACTCCTTAGGGGTTTTAAAAACTGAAATGAATGTATTCTGTAAATATAACACTGGAGTATATACTCTGGAGGTTAAATAATGAGGTTGCCTTATAAAACTTCATCTCTCTGTCCTGAATGTCTGAAAATTATTGAAGCAGAGGTGTATGAGGAGAATGGGCGAGTTATGATAAAAAAAGAGTGCGATGAGCACGGAGAATTTTCAGATGTTTACTGGGGAGATGCAGAGATGTTCAAAAAGGCAGCTAAATTTGCTCATGATGGTCCTGGGATTTTCAATCCGAAAATAAAAGATGCAGAATGTCCGTTCACATGCGGATTATGCGGACTGCATAAGAGTCAGACCGCCCTTTTGAATATTGTACTGACCAACAGGTGTGACCTTGCATGCTGGTACTGTTTCTTCTATGCGCGGAGGTCAGGCTATGTTTACGAGCCAACAATCGAGCAAATCAGGAGAATGGTAAGGATTTCGAGAGATATAAAACCTGTTGGGACGAATGCTGTGCAGCTTACAGGTGGAGAACCCACACTGCGGGATGACCTGCTTGAAATTATCAGAGTAATCAGAGAAGAGGGCATTGAACATATACAGCTTAACACGAATGGGATTAAGCTTGCACTCGACTCCGGACTCGCTATAAGGCTCAGAGAGGCTGGAGTAAACACAGTGTATCTCTCATTTGATGGTGTTGACGAGGCTACAAACTCTAAGAACTTCAAAGAAACTCCTGTTATCCTGAATAACTGTAGAAAAGCAGACCTTGGACTTGTCTTTGTGCCAACTGTAATCAGGACAGTGAATGACCACCAGCTTGGAGATATAATAAAATACGCATCACAGAATATAGACGTTGTGAGAGGAGTTAACTTTCAACCTGTAAGTCTTGTCGGGAGTATGCCAAAAAGGGAAAGGGAAAAATACAGGATTACAATTCCGGATGCGATTAAAAAAATTGAGGAACAGACCGATGGGGAATTGAGCAGAGACGATTTCTATCCTGTTCCGAGCGTTACACCCATCTCCCATTTTGTCGAAGCGAACACGGGCGATTATCAGTATGAACTTACAACACATTTTGCATGCGGGATGGCAACTTACGTATTTAAAGAGGGTAGCAAGCTTATTCCGATTACCAGATTTGTTGATGTCGACGGATTATTTGAGTATCTTGAAGAAAAATCGGAAGTAATCAAAAAGAGCAGGATGAAAAAGCTCAGAGTTATTAAAGGAGTTATTGATTTGAGGAAATTCGTTGACTATGAGAAAGCTCCAAAGGAGTTTGATGTAAGTAAGATTCTATTCGATGTTCTTGTTAGGCATGATTATACAACTCTCGGTGACTTCCACCTTAAATCCCTGTTCATTGGTATGATGCACTTTCAGGATCTATACAATTACGATATTGAGCGTGTAAAGAGGTGTGAAATCCACTATGGAACTCCAGATGGTAGGATAATACCGTTCTGCGCATTCAATGTTCTTCCAGAGATATATAGAGATAAGATACAGGCTGAATTTGGGATACCAATTGAAGAATGGGAAGTGAAGAATGGTAAAAAATTGAAAGATGAGATTTACAGAGTCGTGAGAAGGAATAAGACTGGAGTAAAGGCATGAGAGGTTTTTTTATTGGAAGATTTCAACCATACCATACAGGGCATCACGAAGTATTGGAGGAAATCCTGAAGGAAGTAGACGAGCTTATAATAGGTATAGGAAGTGCGCAGGAAAGTCATTCAATCGAGAACCCATTTACTGCTGGAGAGAGAATACTCATGATTTCAAGGGCTCTTGATGAGATTAATACGGACAAAAAGATTTACATTATACCCCTTGAGGATATATACAGGAATAGCTTATGGGTTTCTCATGTCAGGTCGATGGTGCCACCTTTTGATGTCGTATATTCCAATAACCCGCTTGTCACAAGATTGTTTGGCGAAGGGGGATTCGCTGTGAGGAGAACTGAACTCCGTAACAGAAGGGTATATCAGGGCACTGAAATCAGAAGAAGAATTCTGGAAGAGAAAGATTGGGAAGAGCTTGTACCCGAGGTGGTCATGAAGACTATTATTGAGGTTGGTGGAATTCAAAGGTTAAAGGATATCTCGGGCAGCGATGTATGAAACTTTTTCTGTTAAATGTTTCTCTGAAAGAAGCCTTTTTTTGAAGATATTTATCGAAGATAGGTCAGTAGTGAGATCTGAATTCAGTAAAACACCCGATAAAGAAATTTCACACAGTAAAGTGGCGAAGAAGTTGAAATATGATCTGAAAAAATATTTTAATGGTGAGAAAATTGATTTTTCGGACTATTCTGTTAAAATAAATGGTTTCACCAGGCATGTGCTTGATAAAGTAAGGGAGATACCGCATGGAATGGTTATGACCTATGGAGAACTTGCTGCAATGATATCGACCAGTCCGAGAGCGGTTGGACAGGCATTGAAGAGAAACCCAGCTCCAGTGATAATTCCATGTCATAGAGTTGTAGCAAGTAATGGACTGGGAGGCTACAGCTATGGTATTGAGTTGAAGAAGATGTTGCTTCAGCTTGAATCAAAATAAAGGATAGTGGGTAGGATTGTTATTCTAAAGAACATAAGAAACAGACCTGGAATAGTAAAAGGAGAAAGTTTGTTAAGATAGCTTTAATTTTGAACGGAAGCAGTTCAAATATCCTGAGATCATACACTGACTTTACCTTGCTGAATAACTCCTTTATAAGGTACTTGCCAACTCACATCTCAGCCAACCTCTGCAAGACTCTCTTTTCTCTTATACCAACAGCTACAACCATCCCAATCAAAAGGACATTGA
>MTMJ01000104.1 GCA_002010045.1 Archaeoglobus sp. JdFR-22
ACAGGAATGTTGAGCTTGGAGAGTATGCAAAGGGAATAATAAAGGACGAGATTGATGGCAAGGTAGAGCTGATTATCTGGCTGGATATTGAGAAGCTTGTTAGTGGACTGGAGATTGCACAGCTTACTTAATTTTTATTTTCTCTTTTAATTTAAATTTTTTTAATAAAAAAATTTTCTATATTAGATAATATCTTTAGTTGCATAAGTCCAATTACTATAATGTATTAAACAAAAGACTTATATATTACTATAACTATGATTATAATATAAAAGGAGGTTGGAGATATGAATATTGGATTAAAATTGAGTAGAAGAAATTTTATGAAGACAGTGGCGGCGATGGGCGCAACTGCTTTTCTAACAGCATTTAAGGCTGACATTGTGAAGGCACTTACAGATGTCAAGGACTACTGGCACATCTGCTGGATTAACGGAGCGTCATGCAGTGGCTGTACAATTTCATTCGCTCAGATTGCTGAACCAGACCTCATTCAGGTTCTGACTGAAATAACAGTTGGAACTTCAGGTTTACCCATAGCTTTGCCCGATTACATGGAGACAATCCATCCTGCATCTGGTACACTTGCAGAAAGTCTCAAGGAAAGATGGGCGGAAGGACAGCAGGGAAAGAGAATAATGGTCGTCGAAGGCTCAATCCAGGACCCCGGATGGTGTCTTATTGCCAACAAAGATTTCAGAGAGCATGTGAGAGAAACAGCAGAGACAGCAGATGCGATTGTTGCAGTAGGGCAGTGTGCTACCTACGGAGGAATTCCATCAGCAAAACCAAATCCAACAAATGCCAGAGGATTAAAAGATTATTTAACAGAGATTGGAATTAATAAACCTGTTATAAATCTTCCGTTATGTCCTGTCAATGGGGAACACGTACTTCTGACTCTTGCCGCAGTAATGATCAACGCCCCGGTGGAACTCGATGAACATGGCAGACCCAAGGCATTCTTTGGAACAAACATGCATGATGAACTGTGTCCGTATCGACCTTATTATGATAGAGGTATATTTATCACAGTTCCGGGTGAGGGTGAGGGTTGCAGGTATAAAATCGGCTGCAAGGGGCCTTTGACTCACACAGACTGCCCATCAAGAAAGTGGGTCAACCATACAAGCTACTGTGTTGAGGTTGGAGCACCATGTATCGGTTGTTCTGAGCCCGGATGGCCCGACAGGTTCTCACCATTCTACAAAGAGATTCCAGGAATGCCCACATTACTCGGTGTTGATGCCACAACGCTCGGACAGGGGTTGCTGGCCGCGACAGCAGCAGGCATAGTGGTTCATGGAGTTAAGAGAGCAGCAACAGGTAAAAAGAAAGAAGAAAAGAAAGAGGAGGTGTGATAAATGGCAAATGTAGTCATTGATCCGGTAACAAGGATTGAAGGACATCTCAGGATAGAGATGCAACCCAAGGACATTGAGACTTCAACAGGTACATGGCAGATAGTTGATAAAGCATGGAGTAGCGGTACGTTATTCAGGGGATGGGAAACCATACTTAGAGGGAGAGACCCGAGAGATGCCTGGTTCCTGACCCAGAGAATCTGTGGTGTTTGTCCTGCTCCTCATGCCGAGTCATCCATTCAGGCGATAGAATCTGCTTTTGGCATTCAACCAACACCCGTTGCAACAATGATCAGGAATATTCTGCATGGTGCTTATTACATCTATGACCACATGATTCACACTTATCTGCTTGTCGGTCCTGAGCTGGGTGTTATTGCAAAATNCCCGCCGATGGTTCCGCCTGCACTCGGTAAAGACGGGATTGCTAAACTTGGTCTTGGCTCGAGTTATGCTCAATGCGTGACGATGCAGAGAAAAGCCAATGAGATTGTAACGATGTGGGGAGGTAAATTCCCGCATCATGCAAGCGAATATCCCGGAGGTATGACTGTCAAACCAACACTTGATAGAATAGCCTCAACAATTACAAGAATGGCAGAAATCTGGCCATTTGTCGCAAAGACAATGGTTGGGGACTTGCTTGCTCTGGCTGAGGCGAATGAACATGTTGGAGAAGCGGTGAGCAGTCTGCTGGATATTCCGTTCAGGGGATTGCAGGATGTTGGAGTATGTACTGGCAATTTCCTGAGCTACGGGATAATGCCTGATCCCACAAATTATGATGACTGGCTTGCAGTTTATGATAGACCGGGGAGAAGGAAGAGCGCTTTGATTCATGCAGGTGCATGGGACGGAGATTACAAGGACTTCGACCTCAGAAAGATTGTGGAGTATGTGAAATATTCCAGATATGACAATGCAAGTGGATTAACTCCTGATAAAGAAGATGCACCAAAGCCGAACATGAACAAGGCTGGAGCATATTCATGGCTCAAAGCTCCAAGATATGGTGACAAGGTTTACGAAGTTGGTCCTTTAGCGAGAATGATAAACACGTTTGGTATGAAATGGAAGATTCCGAGAGTAAATCCATTAACAGGCGAAGATCTTGGTGATTTTGAATACACAGTATTGAACCCAAAGGGTTCTGTAATAGACAGAGTTGCAGCAAGAGTTGCATTAACTCTGCTAATAGCAAACAAGATGTTTGAATGGGCAATTGCCCTGAAAGGCTACCTTGGACAGAAAGTTACAAACTACAGGGATGTTCCTGAGAGTGGAGAAGGATTCGGGCTGTATGATGCTCCAAGAGGCGCACTGCTACATTATCTGAAGATTAAAAATCGCGTGATTGACAATTACCAGTGCGTTGTTCCGAGCACATGGAATCTGAGTCCAAGAGATGACATGGATCAACCCGGGCCTGTTGAGACTGCACTTGTGGGAACATGGCTACCAAAGGATTTAGATGTGCCAACAATAGCAAGCGTTCTCTGGCCCGATGAAGATATAGACCTGACACCACTTGGTGTTTCTGCGACAGTAAACTGGGGTGATGCTCTCGCGACCGCTCTAACCCCGCTTGGACTTGCGGGCTTAAACCTCGAGCCTGCGAATAGTAGTAATTTTAACACATCACTTGCAATTACAGTTGTTAGAAGCTTTGATCCATGTATTGCATGTGCAGTTCACCTTATTAAGAGGTGAGGAAATTGACAGAGAGAATTGAAGTCATCAGACACTCGCTTGCAATGAGGATATGCCACTGGGGCATTGTCCTGACTGGAATAATTCTTGGCTTGACGGGATTGCAGATTGGCGGTCTTTATGGATTCAGGATAGTAAGTGAGCAGACATTAGCCCTTCACTTATGGGCTGCATTGATTTTCGGAAGCTTCTGGATATTTTTTGCATATTATATTCTGGTCTATGAATGGAGATGGATAAGCCTGAGCAGATTGCCCTACAGTATCAAATTTCTGATTGCTGAAGCAAGAGCATGGTTTGGAGGGCCGCACATCGAAGACCCGAGAGCATACGATGTATCAAGCAAAAAATATGTGGAGAAGATAATGCCCACTCAGGTCATGGTGTGGTGGGGATATCTTTTCCTGACAATTCTGATGGGTGCAACAGGTTTAACAATGTACTACCACTGGGAACCACTGCTGAACTTTGCTGCATCAATCGCTCCTGCATTTGGAGCTTACGATGGATATGTGTTGTTAAGAGCAGTACACAGACTTGGAATGTTCCTTTTCGCAGTTGAAGTAATCATGCACGCATACGCGGTGATAATATTCGGCGCATTGAAGTCAATGATAACGGGTGTTAGAAAAGAGAAAGTGATCAAAGGTTGAAGACTGCAGTAGTTGGAATCGGGAATATTCTTCTTGGTGATGAGGGCGTTGGCGTACAGGTAGTTGAGGAGCTGAAAAAACTTGAACTGCCTGAGGGCATTGAGGTGTATGATGGTGCCACCTCAGGCATCGCTATCCTTAATTTTTTAGAAGGTGTTGACCGGGCAATAATTGTTGATGCCGTCAAAGGCGGAGGGGCACCTGGAACTGTTTACAGATTCAGATTGGGGGATGTGCTGGATAGTAATGACGTTGTATCCTTGCACGACATTGATTTCACACTTGCATATCGTGTAACAAGAGATATACTTGACTTGCCAGAAGATATTATAGTGATTGGGATTGAACCAGAAAGAATTGAAAATTCGCTGGAATTATCTGAAAAAGTAAAAAAGGTGATTCCAGAAGTACTGAATAAAATACTTGAAGAATTGAGCATAAACAGATTGTAATTATGAAAATTTTATCAGCAAAGTTTATATAAAACAAATGTTCACATATCAGAAAAATCAAGGAGGGGGTAAACGTGCTGTTGATGATTGTGCTAGGAGGGATATTAGGTTATCTCTTTGTTGAAGCGACTGTAAGGTCGATGAAAAAATTTATGGGATTTTAATTCCACAAATCCCCTTTTCTTTAAATATTTGAATTTCTCATCATTATTTTGACTTTTTAGCTGTAATTCTTAAGTACTATTAGAACAATAAGTAAATTTGAGATGCCGGAAAACCTGAGTTTTTTTGAGTACAGTAAAATTCTTGGAGAGAGTAGAAGGGAAACATTTTCTCACGGGAAGATTTTTCTGACGTCTGAGAATTGCCCCGAAGTTTATTCACTCTCTGTAAAGTACAATCTCAATCTTCCAAAAATTTCAATTTTGCCCTCGAAAACGCCACAGGCTTACGCATGGCCATCTCTCGGTGTGACGAGAGGTTTAATAAATATCCTAAATGGTAAAGAGCTGTTTGCTACGATACTGCATGAAATTGGCCATAGAAAGACCAGATGGAGATTCTTTGATTACTTCATCATCCCGCTGTACTTCTCCGGGTTATTTTACCTGACGGTTCTCATTCTGATGGAGTTTACAGTATGGAATTTTCTGAGCCTGATAATTTTTAGAATTTTGCTCTCCCCGATGATATGTGCTGTGCAGAGGAAAATAGAATTCATAGCAGATTCTTATGCTGCAGATACTCTTGGAGCTGACAGTGAATGGTTGGGGCAGGCTATTAAAAAAACTCATGGTTTAATTAAAAAGGATATTCCGATTTTTGATAAACTTATAAACTACTTTGCTTTCTGGCCCTTCAAGACTCATCCACCAGTTGACGAAAGGTTGGAGAGCCTGAATAAAGCTATATCAAGATAGTAGTCATGCAATCATGAAAATTAACTGAGAATTCTTCTGAAAAAATCTGAAATTGCATCAACAACCGATTTCAGGAAAAAGCTGTCTTCCTCTCCAAATCTTGGCTGAACAGTGATAACTTCTTTCGGGACTTTAAACCCCCCTTCTATGAATCCCTGAGGCTCAGGTGCAGGAGTCGGCGTAATTCTAGCAGTTTCATTCTCCATATCCATCACAATCGCCGCAACCTCTTCTCCCAAGACATAATACTCAACAGTAAACTTTTTTGAATAGAATCCCACACCACAGGGTTCGAAGCATCCAGAAATGCCAGCTGTTTTGGTTATCAAATCACCGCTTGAATAATTATCCAGCTTTATATTGAAAGTCATGGAGGCGCCGGGAGCAAGATTCCATGCATTTTTCAACACTTTTCCGTCATAATAGTAAACTGGATTGAGCAGAGTTTTATCCCCTGAATTCTTAAATATAAGCAGAATTTCAGATTTTTGGCCAAATTTGTTTACCGGCACAGCTGATAAAGTAATCGCAGGCTTCCCAAGTCTTATAACCTTGATATTCTTGCGAAATGCTGGAAATTTCTGCTGGTCTTCAGTGTTTATCATCTCCTCAGTTGGATAAATTTTCTTACCACTCCAGACTCCTCCTTCTCCACGAAAGAGCACCCTGACAGTAAACCACTGGTCTTCCAGATCTCTAATGGTAAAATTAAAAGCGAACACCTTATTCTCGCCTGTGGTAAAATTTGTGGACCAGTTTAAAATTCTGTATTTTGCTTTGATGGGATTCAGATTTATGTCAATAATCTCCTCGCCCGGATAGACTAACGAAGGAGTATCTGAATAGTTTATGAGTTTGAATCCATTGGAAATGGAGACAACAACATACGCTATGGGCGCGTTTGTACCGCTGTTATTGACCCCTATCCCGATGTATCCTTCTTCACCCTTTACAATCTTCTCCGGATAAATTATTCTCGGTATTCCCGGTTCAGGTCTATTCGATATAGCCTCTCTTTCAATACGGACAAGTTCTCCATCAATCCTTCTGTATTGCTCAAGGGTCTTGCATGCCCCAATCTCAGTAGAAAATGCGAGAATCAATATTATTATTAGGATACACTGGATATACTTCATTTTCTCCATTTATATTTAAGAACAAGCTTAGATAAAATTTTTGGGTTATATCATCCTGAAATCGAGAAATTTTTAAATTCTAAAAAATAAACAGATTGAAAAATAATCTACATAACCTGTTAAAACTTAATATTATATCAAAATTGTTGATGATAACCTAATCAGATTAAATATTAATTAATTTTGTTAAAAATACGAGATAAACGATAAACTTTATATTTAGGAAGATATCCAGAGTATGTGATGATGCCGACCCCCTCAGCCTTCAAAACGAAGTTATTTTTATTATTGACTGCCTCTTTCGCAATGGGAGTCGTAGTACTCCCTCAGACGATTGCTCTTTTTGCCGGACAGCACTACTGGTATGATTTGAGTGGAGAAGCAAATGATATTCCATGCGAGAAATGCCATGCAGATATTGCTGCAGAGATGGCATCCCATATTGGCCCTCACAGCGGTGAAACCTCGATGGCAGGTCCCCTCGGGTCGCATGTTGATGGTGAGAGCTTTGAGTGCTGGTACTGTCATAGCTGGTATTACACGGGTTATGAGCTGGCAGAAGCGAGTGGCGATACTGCAACTCCCGGAGTTGATGCGCATGCAGCAACAACCGTATCATGTATTGCATGCCACAAAGGAGACATTCTATTACCCGGAGAATATGGAGAAGGATGGGGAATTGCTCATTTTGGGGGTCCTGCATATCATCCGGGCTCCAACGGATACTGTGAAGTTGATGGAACATGTGTTGACTCAGGCTGTCATGACGACCCGGATGACGAGGTTGAGTGGCCCCCTCACGGAATTGATGGTGTTGAAGATATAGATTGTATAAGATGCCACTGCGCACTGCGAGACCCGACAAAAGAGGGTGACCCCGATTATTACCACCCCTATCACGTGGCACCAGCGGGTGGATTCAATCTGACTTATTTTGACTGGGATACAGGTATTCTGGAAGCTCACAATGCTTTTATTGCTGAATCAAGAAATGATATGTCAATGAGAGACGAGAACGAAGCATGTATTGCATGCCATACTGCACTGCCTGTGAAAATCAACTGGACTCATGCAAGAAGTCTGGAATTCGAGGCTTTTCCCGGATTGCCTGTTACCACGGACTATGGGCCTCACAACTGGACTGTAAGTGAGTGGAGTTACAATGGAACAGCCATTTCGATTGTATGGGGAAATACCACCGGGGATGGCTCAACAACTTTTGGTGAAATAGAATGGCCTGGAAATGTTGATGACATCTATGAATAAGCCGGCATTTTAACTTTGTTTCACTTTTAATTCCGATTGTTGTATATGAAATATTTCATAGCGATATAGTTTGGAATTTAGTATAACATATGCTGTATTTTGTTAAATAAAAATCAAAAGGTTTTAAAATACCGAACTCTGCAATTAATTATGGATGAGATTGATAAAAAGATACTACAGATTTTACAGGAAAATGATAAAATTCAATATCACAAAATCGGAAAGATGCTCAATATTGGAGCGAGTACTGTGCATTATCGCGTGAAAAAACTCGTTGAGAGGGGGGTAATAAAGAGCTTCTCTGCAATAGTTGACCCAAAGGCTTTTGGATATACTACAACAGCATGGGTTGGGCTGTCTGTCAACCCCATAAAAATGGATGAAATTGCGAGAAAAATCTCTAATTTTGATGAAGTCCAGATTGTTACCACCTCTACAGGTGACCATGATATACTGCTGCAGATAATCTCGAAAGACGAGAAAGAACTCTGGAGATTTATCAACGAGAAAATCAAGACTATTGAAGGGGTAGAAAAGGATTTTCATGTCTCAACATTCCTTGATGAGTATAAGAGGACCCATGTGGTGAAACTCTGAGTATGAAAAACTATCTGGACAGAGTTAAAGAATTGAGTAAAAAGCTGCCAAAATTCCCTGATGGGAGAATAGACTACTCAAACTCGGATATTGCACCGGTTGTGACGGTATTTGTTAAATATCAGGATGAGATTCTTCTACTTAAAAGAAGTAACAGAGTAAGAACGTATCAGGGGAAGTGGAATGCTGTAGCGGGATATCTTGATGAAATAAAACCCATAAAGCAGGTAGTTCTTAAAGAGCTTGAAGAAGAAACTGGATTAGGGGAAGAAGAAATTGAGAAAATCAGTCATGGAAGACCTTACAGGTTTAAAGATGCTTCAATAAATAAAACGTGGATAGTTCACCCTGTTATTGTAGAATTGAAGGAAAAACCGGAAATCACACTTGACTGGGAACATACAGATTACAGGTGGGTAAGAATGGATGAGCTTTCTCACTTTGATACAGTCCCCAATCTTGTAAAGAGCCTTGAGGTTGTTTTGAAAGATGATGGGTGAATTATAGTATTTGACATAACTTACTTAACCAAAATTCAAAAATTCCTTAACCCACTTCTCCGCAAAACTGATTCTCCGAGCTAGCTGGTAAAAACTACTG
>MTMJ01000091.1 GCA_002010045.1 Archaeoglobus sp. JdFR-22
AGCTCTTGTATGCCATAAAAGATGATCCTAGTTTATCCTATTTTAAAATTTCTACTGACCCATGATATGACGGACCCGGCGGGATTTGAACCCGCGATCCCCGGCTTTCTCCATGAGCTTTAGGAGGCCGGTGCTATATCCACGCTAAGCTACGGGTCCCCATGATTCATATTTAACTGTCTCCTCAGAAGTTCATGGACATGAGTTATTAACATTACGGTTGATTATTTTCTTCTGTCTCATGACCACACAAAAACAAATATAAACTATCGCAGAGAAAGGGTTTTGATGACGAGAGTGCTTGTAACCGGTTGTGCCGGTTTTATTGGTTCTCATCTAACAGAAGGGCTGTTGAAAAACAATTATGATGTTATCGGTGTTGATAACTTCTCGGATTATTACCCCAGAAAACTGAAGGAAGAGAATTTATCAAATGTTCTGAAAAATGAAAATTTCAATTTCATTGAGGCAGACCTGATAGATATTGATTTAAATGGGCTGGTAGAGAAAGTGGATTATATCATTCACGAGGCTGCTCAGCCCGGGGTTCGAAAAAGCTGGGGAAATGAGTTTGAGATATACCTCAATAACAACGTTCTTCTGACACAGAAGCTTCTTGAAGCATGTAAGGGTAAAAAAGTCAGCAAATTTGTTTTTGCATCTTCATCCTCTGTTTATGGGGATAGCGAACTCCCGATGAAGGAAACCAGTTCTTTAAGACCACTTTCCCCTTATGGAACATCAAAACTTGCCTGTGAAAGTCTATGTTATCTTTACTGGAAAAGTTACGGAATTCCTGTTGTCTCATTAAGGTACTTCACAGTTTATGGTAGAAGACAGAGGCCAGATATGGCATTTCACCGATTCATCAAGGCTATACTCAATAAAAGTGAGATAACTGTTTTTGGTAATGGTTTGCAGAAGAGAGATTTCACTCATGTAACAGACATTGTGGGAGCAACAGTTTCTGCAATGGAAAAAGGGGTTGAGGGCGAAGTATACAACATTGGTGGGGGTTCCACCATAAGATTAATTGATGCTATAAGAAAAATTGAAGAAATTACTGGAAATGAAGCAAAAATAAATTATCTCGAGGATCAGAAAGGAGATATGCGGTATACATATGCCGATATCTCAAAAGCCAGAAAATCAATTGGTTACAGTCCTGCAATAAAACTGGATGAGGGTTTAAAAGATGAGATTGACTGGTTAAAGCTGCTTATGACTTGAATGCTCTCTTCAGGAACCCGTATATAAAACCAGCAGAGGACGGAATGTCGTTAACGTATATATAAAGTGGAAATAATAGAAAGTACTTCCTGTTTTTATCACTGTGTTTCAGCAATCGCAATCCCTTAATCCCGATTGGCAGAACATGCATAAGAGCGAGAAAAACAAATATCCAGTTCACAAAACTCAGGAGAATAAAGGGTATTAAAGAAAGGAAATAAAGTTTCTTCAGAACTTCAATTCTGTTACTCTTAACGTAATTGTAATTCGAATAACCTATTTTAAACTGACTTTTGATAACCTTTAGCGTTTTTTCCTCCCATTTATGATGCCATTCAGTCTCAGGAACATATACAATCCTGTATCCATTTCTAATCAGTTTTCTTGCAAAATCCCTGTCTTCTCCATAAGGAAGTTCAGGATTGTATTCACCAACTTCATAATAAACATCCTTTCTGAAAACCCATGGCGGTAGTAATCCTGCCATTATTTCTCTCTCAATGTTTTTCAGGTTATTCCACCTTCCTCTGTAATGAAAGTCCCTGCATTTCGAGAACCAAGTTCGCGGTTCCCAGACTCTCAAAGCTCCAAGAGAGCCTGCGACCTTTTTGTCATCAATTTTTTCAAGACACTTTTCAATATAATCGCTGTCGTAGTACGCATCCGCATCCACAACAAGCAGATAACCCCCCTTCGAGCTATCTATCCCTATTCTTTTCGGTATAACCGGACCCCAGTCCCTCTCATGCTCGATATTTATCAGCTTGATTTTTTTGTGTTTTTTCATGTAATCCCTGACGATTTCTTCAGTTCTGTCTGTTGAGCCGTCATTGACGACAACAATTTCTGTATTCTCATACGTCTGATTGATTAGTGACTTCAATGACTCTCCGATGTATTCCTCTTCATTTCTTGCTGCTACTATTATCGATACGAGTTTATTCTGATTTTCTGATTCGCCCTTCACCTGAGAACAGTTTTATTCAATCATGTATATAACATCTCTCAATACGGTCAGACCTGACCTTCCCGACGCTTGATGAAAACATACATGAATGAACCAACCAGAAAAATAGGGATTATCAGAGTTGCTCTGTAAACCATCGATATAACCAGACCAGTTTCCACACCAATTCCAAAGTATGAATCAAGTAAATATGCAAAGGATGCTTCTCTTGCCCCCAGACCACCGGGCAACATGCTTGCTGCCCCAAAAATGTAACTCAACATAAGAGAAAGGGTTAAAGCCCAGAACTGGGTGGGGATAACTTCTCTCGATATTATATAAAGCTGAAGTGAGGTTATCAGCCACAAAAGAACTGTTATAATAAAAAAGAGTAAAAAGTCAGTTATTTTCAAATCCTTCAGATAAAAGTTCCACAATTTGATGCAGATTATCAGCAATAGAATAATCCCAGCAGATGCAAGCATATTTCCGTATACAAACACGAAGCCAGCAAGAATAAGCATTAGGATTACTGAAAGGTCAATGACTTTTTCATAGACAAATAGCTTGAAAATATACTTCTTACTGCCTTCAAACCTGATAGGTATGCTCAGCTCACCCACAAGCACAGGAGTCATTCTCCCGAGCATCAATCCCACTGAAATAATCTCAAACAAATTGACCTTGGGGATTTCAAGACGAAAAACGCACCACCTCAAAAATCTTAAAAAAATTATTGCAAAGGTCATAGAAGCAGACAGAACAATTACAGTATGCTTGAAACTTAAGAGAAGTGAGAACTGCTGTATATCGACAGATTTGATGAAGAATATTGCAATGATAGAAATAGATACTATATTAATCAGCCTTTTTATGTTCCCACTGAATATATCGAATTTTATTTTATCAGTATCGGGCAACTTCATATCCTCAATAGCCTCTCGAGATTCTAAAATACAGTTATTTAAAAACCTTCTCATGCAAAAAAAATTGAATAAAAATTTGAAGCATCTTACCTTAAAATACTTAAATAGGAATGAACATTTATCGCTTGAATGAAAGTCTGTGCAGTGATACCTGCATACAATGAAGAGAAAACCATCGGAAAAGTAGTCGAGGGTGTCAGGAAATATGTTGACAGAGTTCTTGTTGTTGATGATGGTTCAAACGACAATACGGCAGAGGTTGCAAAGCAGCATGGCGCACATGTTCTCAAACACATAATTAACATAGGGGTTGGTGCTGCGCAGAGAACGGGCTATTCAGCAGCCTTACTTGAAGGATACGATTACATCGTACAGATTGATGCGGATGGGCAACATAAACCGGAGTATATCCCATTGTTACTCGAAACGGCAGTAAAAAGTAACGCTGATATTGTTATTGGAAGCAGGTTCCTCAATGAAAGCCATAAGAGCTTCAGTTTTACAAGAAGAGCAGGAATATCTTTCTTCTCAAAAACAGTATCAATCTTCGGGAGAGTGGATATCACAGATGTGACTTCCGGCTTCAGGGTTTACAGCTCAGAAGCTCTTAAAAAACTTGAAAGGATTCCAGATAAAAACTGGGCGGTTGAGCAGACACTCGAGGCTGCAGTGAAAAAATTGAAAATTATAGAGGTATCTGTCGAGATGGAGACAAGGAAAACTGGAGAATCTCAGTTCAATATTAAAACATTCATTATGTATCCTTTAAGGGCTTTAGAATCGATCATCAGGATTGGAATTTACAGGAGGGGGTAATATGTTTTCAGGAATACGTATTCTGGCATTTTTAGTTGGTATTTATTACATATATAGAAGTTATAACCTCACTAAAGAGAAAAAAGGAGAAGTAAGACAGTTTTTAACCGGTACAGTAATAGGTTTGCTCTTTATAGTGGTTTCAATTTATCCCGACTTTGTTCTAATCTTCTCTCAGATTCTTGGAATGAGTTATCGCGGATATATGATGTTTGCAGGCAGTATTTTGCTTGCATATCTGATAATTATGTATCTTTTCGAGAAAATTTCAGAGTTAAATACGCAGATTTCGAAATTAAACGAGGAAGTTGCATTAACCAGATATATGGTTGAATCGAGAATAGGTGTTTCAGAAAAGGAGAATGAAAGTTAAACATAACCTTAGACTGGAGGCAGTGAGTGAGAATTAAAGATTTTAAAGAGAGGAATTTAATTGACAAATTTTTAATAACCTCCCTGAGCTACCTAATCCTGATAAGATTCTTACTTGCCGGGTACTACCCGGTTTTCTCGGACGCTTTTTATTACCTTTATATAGCAAAACACCCGGAACTTCTTCTAAATCCATTATTTAACTACTACCCACCCTTGTTGATGTTAATAGGAACAGGATTGTATCCAGTTTTTGGTGAATTCGGACTCAAGATTATTACTCCTTTTTTTGGAGCGATAAGTCTAATTTACACCTATAAAATCGGGAAAGAACTTTTCGATGAACGCGGAGGTCTTATAGCTGCTTTTCTTCTCGGGATAATTCCCTCACATATCTATCTAAGTGCGATGGCATATACCGCTGCAATTGTTACGGCAATGTTGACTGTATTTGTGTATTACCTCATTAAAAGTATATCTGAAGAAGAAAGAAGGAATGAGATAAAAGCAGGAATATTCGCTGCATTCACCGCTCTAAGCAAATTGACGGGGGCTATTGTATTTCCGATCATGATTCTATACCCTTTAGCTATTTTAATAAAAGATAAAATCTTAGATAAGAAGATTCTCAAAAAAGTAGCTATAATATTCTTCATTGCAGCAATTCTGTCTTCTCCATACTACATTCGCTCTCTAATATTATTTGGAACTTTTCTGGAAATCCATGTGATAGATAAAGATGTGGACGACATAGCAATGACCTACAAATTTGATAAGAGTCTGCTTTACAAAGATTTCTCCCAGAGAATAGCATTCCATAAAGAAGGGGCTAACATTATTGATTACGCAAGAGAAGTTTACCTTGATTTCTGGGGGATACCCGTAGGCATCAGTGTTCCGGGAGTCCCGGACGTTGCGGTTAAAATCTATTTTCTGATAACAGTATTTGCGTCTCTCTTCATAGCATACGGCATAGCTAACTCCATAAAGTCAGATAAAAATGATAGAAAAATGTTATTGATTTACATCTGGTTACTCGCATGGATTATTGCTCTTGTGGTATTCAGAGAAAAACTCATATGGGGCTACCGGAGATTGCTTCCAGTAACCCCTGCCCTCATCCTGCTTTCTGCACGTGGACTGTATCAGATTGAAAGAAAGAACGTTTTAATACTGGTGTTTATCTGTTTCTTAATCGTGTTTCCCACAGTTCAGCTCGCAAAAGGATATTATGCAAATAATTACTTCAATGAATACTCTGATGCTTTCGAATATCTGAGGAATCTACCTGAAGCTAAGGTTATACTTGCTCATGATGTTGAGCAGTGCATATACTACACAGAAAAGAAATGCTATCTGATGGGCGAGTTGAATCCAGCCTATCTCAATATAACCACGCTGAGGGATTATAATATCACACACATCATCAGGTATGAGAACTACCTGTTTTTTGATTTGAGCGAGCATATAAAGAAGATAGATGAGATGGCTGAGAATGGAGAATTGAAGCCTGTCTGGGAAAGCAAAACTGTCAAAATATTCGAAGTTGTCGGGATGCCAGAAACCTGCATTAAGTAATCAACTTCGATAATTCAACAAAAAAACTACCGAAAAATATTTTTAACTATTAAGATAAAAATTTCTGGATGAGGATTTGCAGAATTATTGATACTTTTCTAACCGGTAAAGATATAATCGGGGATTTAGCCCCAAATTATTATTATCTCTCAAAGTTGACAGCAGAGCGAGGTTTTGACCTCCATATTATCTGCGCAAAGAGGGATGGACAGAAAGAATACGAAGAATGGGATAATTTCAGGATTCACAGAGTTGCTCCCATAACCAGATATATGGACATACTTCGCGGAGATTTTGCAAAAAAAGTATATGAGAAAGTAAAAGAACTCAAACCTGATTTAATTCATGGTCACCAGAATTTTCATTTTGGATGTTTGGGGAGAAAGAGCAGAATTAATGCCCCGATTATAACACATTACCACGGTATCCTCGATGCGCATAAATTCTCAGATTTTCTGCCCTTTTCTTACAACCTGAAGCAGGCAATTTATGACAGGCTAATTGCCAGATACTATTTTTACGAGAGAAAACATGTCTTCAAGAGGAGTGATTACATCATTTCTGTCAGTAAAGCGGGTGAACAGTCCATTAAAAAGTATATCCCGGGGGCAAAAATATCTGTGATTTACAATGGCGTCGATTCCTCAGTATTTCATAAAGTGGAATCGGATGTAAAAGATTCTCTCGGAACAGAACATCTTATTCTTTATGTGGGCAGGGCAGTTCCATGGAAGGGAATTCAGTATCTGCTTGAAGCTGCAAAATCTCTCAAAGATGACTTTGACTTTAAAATTCTTTTACTTGGAGTTATAAGGAGTGATTATCCTGACATCTACACGAAGTGGTTAATGAAGATAGCAGAAGAGTACGATCTGAATAATGTCATCTTTTCTAGACAGGTTCCCTACCTCGACATGCCAAAGTATTACTCCTCTGCAGATGTCTTTGCGCTGCCCTCGTGCCCGGATGCGTCACCGAAAGCTGTTTATGAGGCGCTTGCCTGTGGCACACCGATTGTTGCAACGAATGGAGGGGGGATTCCGGAGCTTGTTGAGGGAACAAAAAATGAGGAATTTCTGATAAACCCAAAGGATGCATCAGACCTCACTGATAAAATTAAGTATGTGCTAAAGAATGTTTCCGAGAGTGATGTTAAGGTGTTTGAGTGGGAAAAGAGTGTTGGAGAAATTGTAAGACTGTATGAAGACATCCTTGAAGAGACAGCTAACCCCGATAATGCCACTTCAGGTGATGAAAAATGATGAGAGTTCTGCATGTTGGTAGAGCACCACCGCCACACCACGGAATACAGTCATACGTTTTCAAAGTTGCATATTCCTTAAAGAAATCCGGGCAGGATGTCACGATTCTAACGCCTCTCTCTGATAAAAATCTCAAGCGTGAGTTAAATGGTCTCGAAATAATTGAGAAAAAATTTGAGAACGGAATTTTTAATTACATACGACATCTGATATCCGCCATTTCAACTGCACTCAGAGAGAAGAGTGCTGTACCTTTTGAGTTGTTTTTTACTCTGACTAAGTTTATTATCTCCAGAACTTCCTTCAATCCTTTTTTCAGCATATTTACTTTTTTGATGGTATCCCAGCAGGTAAGAATGAGAAGATACGATATAATACACTTTCACTATCCGTACGACGAGGGCTTGGGAGTTATTTTTGCAGCAAAAATGTTCAATATTCCCACTGTCGCCACGATATTCGGTGGGATGATTGTTGAGGCATCCGAAAGAAATCCAAAAACCATTCCTTTTTTGAGATATGTCATCAACAACACTGATGCACCTTTCTCAATAACCGAAATTTCACGGAAGGTGACGCTTAATCTTGGAGGCATTGAAAAATTCATAAGAGTAATACCTGTTGGAGTGGATTACGAGAAGTATTCAAGCTTTGAAGTTGAGAAAAAAGAATTCAGGAGAAATCTTGGAATTTCTGATGATGAAAGAGTGGTGCTGCTTGTTGGTCCAGAATTCGATAAGGGAATTGTGGAATCTTTAATTAATTTATCAGAAAAACTTGGAATAAGAGACAGGGTTATATTCACCGGGGAGGTCTCGGAAGAATTCCTGATTTCCTGCTACAAAGTCTCGGATTTACTCGTTTCATACCCGAGAACGCAGATTACCACAGCAATAATGCCAGTTGTTGAGGCGGTAGCATCTGGAATCACAGTGGTTGCGGCATCAATTGGAGCATTATCAGAGTACATAATTGATGGAAAGAACGGCTTCCTTATAAAACCGAATGAACCTGAGGTTCTTGCAGAGAAGATTATGGATATAATGACAAATCCAAAGAATAACAAAATCGATAGAAGTATAGCCAGACAGAAATTCAGCTGGAGTGTAATATCAAAGAGGTTTATAGAAATATACATGAACCTGATTGAAACTAAAAGGAGAAAATGAAAATCACAGACGATTTTCTGGAAAAATTTGAGAATGCACTGCAACTTGATATACGGTATTATATAAAGAACATCACATATCTTATCTCTACCGACATAGCTTCAGCGTTTTTTGGTCTTTTGCTATCAGTCTCATTTGCTTATTTTGTTTCAAAGGAAATTTATGGCCAGTATAACTATATTATCTCAATTTTCATGTTT
>MTMJ01000090.1 GCA_002010045.1 Archaeoglobus sp. JdFR-22
TATTGAATTTTGTCTGTATCCGCCGCCAAGAAGCTCATCAAGGCCAAACACACCCGTTTCGACTCTCACGATTATCACCAGTATCAATTTACAATTGATAAATAGAATAACTATTATAAATTTTTTCTGCTAAGAATTCAGCAGTAACATGCCCCAGACAAAATTTTTAGATAATAAAATTTATTTAAATTATTAAAATACGATCAAAAGTTAGAAGCTGCTTCCCTTCTTCTTCAACCCTTTCGAGAGTTTTTCAAAAATAGGATGTTCCAGTTTTTTCGGGAGGTATTTGCCAAGATATATGCAGTCACACATGTTGAGTCACTCCTTCATCTGCGAAGTAGTTGAACTATCAACCTGATATTGATAAAGTAATTGAATAACAACAAATGATGAGGATTATAGTAGAAAAATATGGCAGAGAAATCATCCTCCAGATAACTGAATCGTAACAAATATATTACCCCCTGATTAATACTAACTATTGCTCCTGATAAGGGGTCGTGGCGTAGTTTGGGAGCGCAACGGGCTCCAGCGGTAGATGATGATAAACGGGTCTGCTGAACAGTGATGACCCGTTGGAGCGCTGACCCGAAGAGACCCGTAGGTCGTGGGTTCAAATCCCACCGACCCCATTCTTTATCCTTTAGTTATTAAATCCGGATTTATCTCGGCTTTAACGATTTCGGGTATTTTCCCAGCAAAACCTATCATTCCATCTTTGACTGCGAAAATTCCATCATTATACTTTTCCGCATTTTTCCAGAATTTTTCAAGTACTTCAGCAAACTCTTCTTTTCTGCAGTTCTCTTTAATTTCATTCCCCAGAGCAGTTGCAAAAGCATCAGCGATGCAGGCATCGTATCCAAAAACGGTTGCAGCATCTGCAAATCCAAAACTTATTGAATGGCCTATTTTACCGCTTGATGTGCAGATTGCCTTGATTTCCTTAGAAGGTTTTATTTTAAAACCAATTTTTATATTATCGCCTGTATATACTCCAATTACAAGCTCTCTGTCTGTAAGAATTGCTATATCTCCACCATTGTCCACCACTGCGAATTCAGCACCTTTTTCTATCATCTTTTCCACTGAATGCTGTGCTATAACTCCTGCTACGCTTGCCATGGGTCCAACCTTGGCTATTACTGAGGCTTCGCACATTCTACGGGTTATTTCACCCATGTGGAAATAAAATGGTTCAAGAGAGGAGAGAAAAAATGCTTCCCTTTTAATCGTGGATTCGATCTCTTTCCTTGCTTCTTGAATTGCTTTGACTGCAATCTCAAAGTATTTCTCCTCCTCGAGGAGTACTGTTACAATTGTTTGTTTTATTCTGTACCTGAAGCGCTTCATTATTTAATCATCTACGGTAGAGTCAGTGCCTGAACTGGACAGACATTCACGCAGACACCACAGTGAATGCATTTGATTGAATCTGCCTCCACCTTCTCCTCTTTACCTATTGAAAAAACTTCTACTGGACAGATACTCACACACGCACCACAGTGCACACACTCATCGCTTTTGATAATTTTCCTGTCAAATTTTGAGACCTCAACCCCATAACTCTGAAAAACCTCAATTACAGTGTCTACTCTGCTCTTCTCAACTTCAATAACCATCTCTCCATGTCTTGCTCCAACATTTGCCCTCATGATGTTTATCAGGGTGTTTGCCTCCAGAGTGGCTTTTGATATTATCGGTTCTTTTACTATACGCGAGTCAAATTTTAATTCGAGCATCATTTTAACCACCTGAAAGTAACTTGCTCAAGTCCTCAGTTGTAATCAATCCAATCAGGTGCTTTTTTGTATCAGTTACAGGAAGAGCGGAGATGTCATATTTCTCCATCTTTCTTGCCGCGACAACAACCGGGTCATCTGACAGTACAGTTATAACTTTCCTGGTCATAATGTCCTTTACTTTGCCTATCTTTCCGGTTGCGACTGCCTTTGCAATGTCCCAAGAAGTGACTATTCCGATTAGAACTTTCTCTTCATCAATAACGGGTAGATGATTCACTCCTTTTTTGATTATCAGCCTTGAGGCTTCGTCAACATCCGTATCAGGAGTTATTGGAATTGCAGGAGACATAACATTTTTCACAACTCGAATTGTAGTCTGTTTCATTGGTTTAAAGGTTTCCTTAGCGGGAATTCTTTCAACAGGCAACGTCAGGAAGAAGCTCTCATTCAATATTCTGTCTCTTAACTCTGCTGCGATTTTACCTGAGACGTAATAGGATGATAGAGGAGATACTCTCACCTCATCTCCATTGATTTCGACTTTTCCACTTCTGAGTTCAGCGTATGTCACTTTCTTCACAACAGGCTTATCCCTTCTCGGGACTCCGAAGTCAATTATCTTCGTCTCAATCTCTTCATCTCTTACTGCAGCAAATTTTGCCATTTTATCATCAAGAATCGGTATTGGAATGCCAATTCCAACAAATAGTGTGACACCGTATCCGGGCATGACGGCAGCCCTCATGAACTCAGGATTCATTTCCTTCAGATTTCCTTTGACCATCAGGGTGCCATATGGTGGTGAATGCTGCGTCCCCTCTCCAATCACATAGCCCGTTGCGCCGCATAGGAGGATTCTCGTTCCTATACCTATTGTTCTGAATTCAGGGTCGTTGTTGAGTGGAGAAATCTCTCCTGTTCCTGCAAAGGTTATATTTCCGAATTCGGGCAGGAGTGTTCCCATGTATGTCTTCAATGTCTGCTCTGAAGAGTTTGTTGCAGCGTTGTACCTCTGATACGCATTTCGTGGATTCAACATTACTGCCTGATTCAAGTCCTCCAGTGAAATTTCTGTAACAATTTCTGTTCTTGGATAGCAATCAGTTCCATATGCTGTGGACTTCAAGGTTACTTCCCGACCTCTTACAAGGTCTTCTATGACATGAGCGCCCCCATATTCCATTCCTCTTGTATCTGAGAGCTGAGTCACACCAATGTAAGCATCAACTGCTGCAATACCGGTATATGCCTCAACGTCATTCAACCATACTTTTTCCATTTTAATCTGAGGGTCAGAATGCCCAAAGTTCAGAAAGACACCGGAAGAACACATTGCTCCGAAAGTTCCGGTTGTAACCACGTCCACCTCTTTGGCTGCTTTCTCAGGTCCAAGTTCTTCAACAATATCCTTCATCTCATCTGCGGTGATGACAGAGACGTTCCCTTCTCTGATTTTTTCATTGATATCGTGTATCGATTTCACGGTTATTACCTGCACCCTCTCAGTATATAAATATTCCTAATTTTTTTGTATCTGAATATTACTGATAATAATTTTTTGAACCATGTAATCAAATGAAAGAACTATAAAAAACAAAAAAAAAGATAAAGTTATTTGAACAAAAACTTTTGAATCCAGTTTTATATCAGATTACTTTCTCTTCTTCTTGATAACTTCTTCAAGTCTTCTCTCAAGAGGTTCTTCGTGAGTATACGGACACATAAGATAATGCTCAACTGCCCTTGCAATTGCATCTTTTGTTGCACTCTCTCCAGTTTTCTTCTTCAGTTCATTGAGCACATGTTCCGGTAATACAGTTTGTGCATGAACTATTTTTACCATTTTTATCACCTACATGAGTATGATGAACTTAAATACTTAAAACTTTTATCATTATTACAATGATGAAGATACGATAACTTTATCTCAGCACAGAATTTATCCAGCTCAACACCACCTCAATTTTTTGTTCTGAAGTGCCAATGTAATTTTCTGGTGTGAGGAGTTTTTGAATCTCATCATCATCCAGATAATTCTTAACAACCTCATCATTAATAAGTTCTTCGGAGAATGAAGATGTTGTCCTCATCGCTGCTTCTCTCACGATTTCGTGTGCTTCCTGTCTGCTCAATCCTTTTCGGGTTAGAGCTATCATCACTGCCTCACTTAAATTCAGTCCCTTCTGCGCATCCAGATTCTTTCTTACATTACTCAGGTTAAGAGAGATTGTCCTGACAATCTTTATCATTTTGGTGATTATGTGGTCAACAAGTATTGTCGGTTCAACAAGAGTTATCCTTTCAGCTGAAGAGTTAGATAAATCTCTCTCCTCCCAGAGTATAGAGCTCTGATGCTGTGGCTCAACGAAACCCCTTACGACTCTTGCAAGACCACATATATTCTCTGCATCAATGGGATTCCTCTTATGAGGCATTGTGGAACTACCTACCTGTTTTTTACCAAATTTCTCAGAGAGTTCTGCCACTTCCGCCCTCTGGAGAATTCTAAAATTTGTGGCAATTTTCTCAAGCGTTGTTGAAAGATTAGCAAGAAATTCCACATATTCGCAGTAGATATCCCTTGGAATAATCTGACTGGAGATTATAGCTGGCTTTAACCCGAGAATCCTCATAGCTTCTTCTTCAATCTCAATTCCTTCTCTCCCAAGTGCTGCCTGAGTTCCCACTGCACCGCTGAACTGACCCACGAGCAATCTTTTCTCCATTTCCTTCATTCTGACATAATGTCTTCCAATTTCCGATGCCCATATTGCGAATCTAAACCCATAGGTGACAGGTAGGGCTGCCTGACCATGAGTTCTTCCCAGACATACAACATTTCTGTATTCATCCGCTTTTTGTGCAAGTAATTTAATGAGTTCTCTAATCCTCACATCAAGAACTTTCAGAGAATCTCTCAATTGCAATGCAGTTGCTGTGTCTGTTATGTCATTCGAGGTTGCGCCGAAGTGCACCCATCTTGAAGCCTCACCTGCAACCTCTGAAATTGCCTTTACAAGTGCCATGATGTCATGTTTAATCTCCGCTTCAATCTGCTTTACCTTTTCGGGTTCAATCTTTACAGCCTCTTTCTTAACCCTCTCAACCTGCGATGGGTCGAGATAACCTTTTTTAGCCAATGCTTTTAAAATGGCAATCTCAACTCGAATCATTCTCTTGATTTTGCTATCCTCACTCCATATTCTCTTCATCTGAGGAGTACCGTAGCGATAATCAATTGGATGGACTATCATCATTAGTTCCTGTACAAGTCAACTTAAAAAATTTGGCTTTTAGATTTTTGATGATTTGAAAATGTGAACCGAAGAATTACATCTTCTACTTAAGGATTTTATATCTTTGTTGAAACGGTAGAGATATGGTATATGACGTGAGAACTATATTCTGGGATGGTTGCATTAAACTCATAGATCAGACACTTTTACCAGATAGATTTGAAATAATTTCGTGCGAAAGTATTGAAGAGCTTGCGGCTGCAATAAAAAGACTCGCTATAAGAGGAGCACCAGCTCTTGAGGCTGCGGGAGGATATGGAATAGCACTCTCTGCACATGAAAAAGATTTCTCATCTGCTGAGGGGTTAAAAGAGCACATTAAAAAAGCAGCCAAATTTCTTTCATTCACACGCCCAACTGCTATCAACCTCTTTTACGGAATCCAGAGAGTTCTTGATAAAGCGCTGGAAGGTGAGAGTGTAGTTGAAATTAAAGAACTTGCTCTGAATGAAGCAGAAAAGATTGCTGATGAAGACATTGAAAGGAACAAAATTATTGGAAGTGATGGTGCAAGATTACTCAATGATGGTGATACAGTTCTTACATACTGCAACACGGGAAGCCTCGCAACAGTTTACTGGGGAACAGCCTTAGGAGTAATCAGAAGTGCTGTAGAAGAAGGAAAGGAAATAAGTGTTTATGCATGCGAGACGAGACCCCTGAATCAGGGTTCCCGATTAACAGCATGGGAACTCATGCAATATGGAATCGATGTTACTCTGATAACGGACAGCATGGCAGGAATTGTTATGCAAAAAGGACTCATCGATTCTGTAATTGTGGGGGCAGATAGAATCGTAAGAGATGCAGTTTTCAACAAGATTGGGACCTACACAGTCTCTGTATTGGCTAAAGAACATGGAATTCCATTCTATGTGGCAGCACCTTCGACCACATTTGACTGGGAAAAGACAATGGAAGATGTTGTTATTGAGGAGAGAGGCAGTGAGGAGCTTATTTACTGCCATATCAAGTGTAAGGATTGCAAAATTGCTCCAGAGGGTGTGAAGACCTACAATCCTGCGTTCGACTCAACACCTCTTGAAAATGTTACTGCGCTGATAACTGAGATGGGTATAATTAAACCGCCATATGACAAAAGCGTACCGGAGGTATTGAAATAAGATAAAAGTTTTATATTTAGATAATTGCCAGAGTTCAATGGGGGAAGAAGATGCGGTAAAAATCCGCAAAAATGGAAGTAATCTATTGTTCAGGAATCAAATAGAAATAATCAACTTCCTTGCAGAGAACAGAGCATACCCTGTCTTTAGAAAGGGAAATGTATATTTCATAAAAAGAAAGAAAAATCCTTTTTTTGACAGATATAAGGGTGAAATAATCGAGAAACTCGGTTTGAAGACGGAAGAGGATTGTAGGAAACTCAGAAATAAGATTAAGGAGCTCACAAGGAGTAGAAGAACCAATAGACCGATAAAAAAGTGGGTTGAGGGAGAACGGCCAAGAGAGATGCTCATTAAACATGGGGCAGACAGGCTCAATTCTGCAAAATTGCTTGCGATAATCCTGAGGACAGGTAATGAAGGAGAAAGCGCAGAGGATCTTGCAAGAAGATTGCTTAACATTTATGGTAGCCTGAGAGCAATAGACTCTGCGTCGATTAAGGATTTATGTAAGATAAACGGGATAGGAATGGCTAAAGCAGCTCAAATTAAAGCAGCACTGGAAATCGGGAAGAGATTGGTAAGGGAAGATGCTGAAAAAAGAAGTAAAATCAAGAGTGTGAGTGATGTGGTGGACTACGTCTTTGATTACTACTCCCCCTATCTCAGAGACGCTAAAAAAGAATTCTTCAACGTTATATTACTCGACAGTGGAAATAAACCCATTAAAAATCTTGAAATAAGTAAAGGCGGTCTTGAGACGAGTGTTGTTGACATCAGGGAGATTGTAAGGGAATCATCAAAAGAGGGCGCAGCCTCACTGATCCTTGTACACAACCACCCGAGCGGAGAGGTTGAGCCGTCAGGAGAAGATATCAGAGTTACAAAAAGGATTGTAGAAGCTTGCAGCCTGATTGGCGTTAGAGTGCTCGACCACGTTATTCTTGGTAAGAATAAAGGAGATTATGTAAGTTTTCTTGAGCGGGGGTTATTGGGCTAAAAATCGCTCAGATCAGCAGAAATATACTTACAGCCCTCCCTGTGATAATTTCTGACATAAATTACCTTATTTCTCGCTAAAGGCGAATCAATTATGTATTTTATGGCGTTCTGCCACCTGTCAGCAAATGTTATCTCATCGAGAAAGATAAACTTTCTCCCTTCAATTAAAGAATCTGAGAATCTCACTATTTCTATTATATCCTCAGCCCCTCTCACAGCCTCACAGGAGAAATAAAGAATTTTTTCGAATCCACTCCCTTTTCAATCAAATGCTTGATAAAAAGTTTTGATGATAGAATGTCAAAATATTAAATTTTTTTGATGCCCACTACCGGAAATTATTGTATTTTTGATAATCAAATGTCAAATTTTCTCTGAAATCAATTCTGCAACACTTATCTCACTTATACTCTTCTCAACCGTATCTGTGGCAAATGCCTTTGAAACACCTGCTGAATAAATTTTATTCAATGCAAAATTGGCAAGCACAGCATGAACGCATCCTACCTGTACAGTATTAGCCCCCTGCTTAAGAAGGAATTTTGCTGCCTCCACAATAGTTCCGCCGGTCGAAATTATGTCATCGATTATAACCACATTCTTGCCATCAATACTGATACTCTTGGTTTCAATAGACACATTTTCTGAATCGAGTCTTGTCTTCTCCAGATAGTCGAACTCACATCCAGCACTTTTTGCAGCAATCTTTACTCTCTCGAAAGAACCCAGATCAGGAGAAATCATCACAATGTCTTCTTTCTTAAAATATTCTCCCAGAGTGGGCATTGCATCAACCTCAATCAGGTTTTTGAAGTACTTTTTTGCCTCATTACTGTGAATATTAACGGATATCACCCTTTCAGCGTAATACTCAATTAGTTTTGCAACTGCCCTTATACTCAGCGCCTCTCCTTCCCTGAACTTTCTATCCTGCCTTGCATAGCCCATGTAAGGTACTACTGCCGTGATATTTCTGTCATTCAGTGCATCAAATAAAAGCAATAGGAAAATAAGGTCATCGTTTGAGTTCAGGCTCTGAACAACAGCAACATCTTTATCCTTACATTCTACACTGACATAGAGTTCGCCATCCGGAAATCTCTTATATCTCGTTTTAACAGGATTCAGATTTAATTTACTGGCAATTCTGCCCGCAAGCAGAGGTGAAGAAGGACCCGCAACAACTTCCATAATTTGCCCATGGCAGAGAATAATTAAAAGTTTTAGGGTGCTTACAAAATCATTACTAAAATCTCCATTCTAACATCTCAACTCTCCAAACAACTAACCCATATAACTTCCCACAAAGATAGACATAACCAA
>MTMJ01000002.1 GCA_002010045.1 Archaeoglobus sp. JdFR-22
AGCCTGAAGCACATTCAGGGAGTTAATTGTTTCCGGATTTAGGTAGTCTCAATTGAGTTTTGTTGAGATAAGTGAGGGTTATGATGGGGAGACCCTATACAGATACACCCATAGGTAAGATAAGAAAATAAAGATTTATATATGTCAAGATACCTCTACAAAGAAGGGTGTGAAGGGGTGGTAGAAAGAAAATTAGAGGATAAAGAAACTAAAAGAAGAACAAGATTTGATATAATAACAGACATTCTTAAAGCTTCTGTGGATGGTGCCAATAAAACCAGAATAGTATATAGCACCAACCTTAACTTCAAAATCGCAAATGAATATATTAAATTCCTGATTGAATCAAATTTACTGAAAGAAGAATCTCAGAGCAATTCTAAGCTCTACAGAACTACAGAAGAGGGACTGGAGTTGTTGAAGAAGTTCGACGAGCTTGAACAGGTTATAAAACTTTTTTAGAATTAAATCAGGTGGATAAAGAAAAACCGGGTTGGACGTCTGACAGCAGTAGAATTTATTCTTTATTCTTCCAGAACGCCCTCAACCTCAGCTAAAATCTGCTCGTCTCTGAACAGATACTGTTTTGCCGCTCCGGAGGGGCAGGTGGCAACACATGTCCCGCAACCTCTGCATAAAGCTGCATTGACAACTGATATCCCTTTCTCCTCGTCAAAGAAGATAGCAGAGAACGGACAGACTTCAATACATTGCTTGCAACCGGAACACTTCTCCTCTGTGATGAACGCAACATTCGGTTCAAGCTCGATAAAGCCCTTTTTAATTAAGGAAAGTGCCTCACCTGCTGCTGCCTCAGCCTGTGCAACAGTGTCAGGAATATCTTTGGGCCCATGACACGCTCCGGCAATGAATATCCCGTCAGTGGATGTTGACACTGGAGCAAGTTTTATGTGCTTCTCAAGGAACCATCCGCCCTCGGTTGTTGAGAGCTTGAGCATGTTCTTTACTTTCTCAGCATCCTTTGCCGGTTCAAGGCCAACAGAGAGAATTACCATATCGACAGGTATTCTTCTCACCCTTCCAAGCAACGTGTCTTCAGCAACAACTATCAGCTTACCTTCCTCATCTTCATTCTTTGCCAGATCAGTGACCTCTGCAACCTTACCTCTTATAAAGTAAACCTCATCATCCATAACCCTTCTGTAGAACTCCTCGTATCCTTTTCCCGCTGCCCTTATGTCAATATAGAAATTAAAGACCTCAGCCCCGGTTCTCTCCTTTACGAGGTGGGCTAACTTGATTGAATACATGCAGCAAACCTTTGAACAGTACTCATTGTAATTCTTATCCCTGCTCCCAACACAGTGAATAATTGCAATTTTCTCTGGCTTCCGACCATCTGCAAGCAAAACCTCTCCGCCAGTTGGCCCTGTAGAGTTCAGCATTCGCTCAACCTGAAGAGAAGTATAAACATTATCATAAATTCCATAACCATATCGGGGGATTTTCTTCGCATCAAACGTCCTGTAACCGGTTGCCGTTATGATTGTACCGACTTCAAGCTCCAGAATCTCCTCCTTCTGATTGAAATCTATGGCATCCCACTCGCACACATCCTTACAGAAACCCGGGCATTTTCCCTTGAAATATATGCAGCTATCGGGATCAATAACAGGGACGAGTGGAACAGCCTGAGGAAAAGGAATATAAATTGGTTTTCTTCTTCCGATTTCCTCATCAAATTCAGAAGGATAAAGAGTATCCAGAAACAGGCAATCCTCTACACAGACCGGGCATCCTATGCACAAATCCTCTCTTACATATCTCGGCTTCTTCAATACTTTCACTTTGAAATTGCCCACATAACCATCTACACCTATTACTTCAGAGTAAGTGATAAGGGTGATGTTTGGATGTGAGCCGACTGCACTCATCTTGGGAGTAAGGATGCACGCAGCACAGTCAAGTGTAGGGAATGTCTTATCAAATTTTGCCATATGACCGCCAATTGTTGGCTCTTTCTCGACGAGATAGACCCTGATATTGGCTTCAGCAAGAACTAACGCGGAAGAAATACCTGCAATACCACCGCCAATAATCAGAACATCCGGATTTATGTCAGCCGTTTTTATCTCGAGCTCTTCGTGAAATGTAACCCTGTTTACTGCAGCCCTCACAAAATCTCTTGCTTTCTCTGTCGCTCTCTTAACATCATCGGTCACCCATGAGTCAAGCTCCCTGATGCTCGTCATGTAAAGCATAAAAGGATTCAATCCAGCATCCCTGATGGCTTTTCTGAACGTTGCTTCATGGAGCGTGGGTGAGCATGCTGCAACAACGACTCGATTTATTCCAAGCTCCTCAATATCTTTCTTTATCATGTCCTGCCCCGGGTCGGCACAGAGATATCTGTAATCTCTCGCAACCACAACATTGGGGAGCTTTCTGGCAAATTTTACAATATCATTTATCCTGACTGTTTCGGCAATGTTCCTCCCGCAGTGGCACACATAAACCCCGATTTTCACAACATCCATTGAATCACCGGATTAGTCTTTGATTTCCTTTATCTTATCTATCAGAACAGGAATGACGTCAAATATGTCTATAACTGCCCCAATTCTTGAAACTCTGAATATGGGTGCATCGGGATCGGTGTTGATTGCAATAACATTCTTTGCCTTCACCCCTTCGAGGTGCTCTGAGGCACCACTTATCCCGAGAGCAAGGTAAAGATTGGGTGTGACAGTCTTTCCAGACCTGCCAACCTGTCTTGACTTTGGCAGCCATTCTGAATCAACAACTGGCCTTGATGAGCTTATTTCTCCTCCAAGCAATTCTGCAAGCTCTTTTGCATCATCAATGTTCTCCTCTCCGCCAATACCTCTACCAACACTCACAAGCACATCGAATTTTGAGATGTCCACATCCTCTTCTGGCTTTATGTAATCAATAAATTCAATCTCATTGTCTGCTTCGATGCCAATGTCGCTGAGAGACAGCTTCTTCACTTCAGGTGAGCCTTCTGTAGCAGCTGTAAAGCTACCTCTGTTCGCAAGAATTACCCCTCTTTCTTTGAGTTCAAGGTCAACAAGCAATTTTCCACCGTAAGCAAGCGAGGTTGCCCTGACGTTCTCGTTAACAGATACTTTATTGCAGAGGGACGCAACTGGAATGTTCAGTTCAACAGCGATATGGCCTGCTAAATCTGTGCCGATTGATGTGTTTCCTGCAAGAATAACTTTAGGATTAACTTCCTGAACGATTTTTGATAGAACTTTAACGTGAAGTGAGCAGAAGTTCTCAAGGGCATCATCTTCTATATAATAGACTGTATCACAGGGCAGGGAGCTTACATCAACTTTATTTCCCATTGCAATTGCCACAGCCTTTCCTCCAGTCTGACTGGCAAGTTCTTTCGCTTTCCCGAGAAGCTCATATGAAATATCCTGAATCGTGCTCTCGATAATTTCAACAATAACTGCTACATCTTTCATTATCAACACCTCAAAGCACTCCAATCTCCTTAAACGCTTCAATCAGCTTATCTGCAACCTCTTCGGGCTCTCCTTCCAGAAGAACAATTTCGGGTTTCTCAGGCTCATAGTATTTTACTACCTGAACCCCTTCAAATTCAGGTATTTCCAGCTCGTCTTCTTCAATTTCAGCCTTCTTCATAACCTGTCTCAATTTCGCAAGTGGCACAAATCTAAGGGGTTTTTCTGCTGACACAATTCCGAGTATTGCGGGTAATTTCACCCTGAATTCTCCAAGAAGTCCCCCGCCAAGCTCTTTCTGAACCTTAACGGTGCCATCTTCTGCCTCAACAGATGTAACATAACCTGTGAATGGCAGTTCCATATAAACAGAGAGCATTGGCCCGAGCATACCAGTAAAAGCATCTATTCCCTGAATGCCTGTTAAAATCAAATCATAATCTTTATCCTTAAAGTATTCAGCAAGTGCCTTAGCCTGTTCAATCCTTCTGTATGACTTGTTTGACATTGTCAGTTTTATTGCCCTGTCTGCACCCTTTGCAAGTGCCATTGCAAGAGGCTCTTCTATCTCTTCTTCAGAGTCCTCATCAACAATTCCGATTACATCAACGCTTCCCCCATATCTCTCCTTCAGGATTACTGCCTCTTCAACAGCATGCTCATCCCTCTCATTAGCAATATAAGCAAATGGCTCGATTTCATCATCAATTACCTCTATCTCCTCTACCAAATCAGGAACAGTTCTTAAAATTGCGCAGATTTTCATTCTATCACCTTATTGCTTCAAGAACAAGCTCGCATATGTCTTTAACAACTATCTGACCCTCAAGTCCGGTCATCTTGAGAGCATCCTCAAACATGGGAATATCGAGAATACATGAGGTGACGAGTATATCTGCTCCGGTGTTTGCAGCCTCCCTGACTCTCTCCTCTGCTGGTCTCTCCTTCATGAACTCTTTTATAAAGCTGTCAAGCCAGACTCCGCCACCCCCTCCACCGCAGCAGAGAGCATTCTCTTTTATACGCTTCATCTCCACAAACTCCACGCCGGGGATTGCCCTGATAACATCTCTGGGTGCATCATAAATTCCGTTTCTCCTCCCGACGTAACAGGAATCATGATATGTCACGATGTACTCAAGCTCACTGAACATTTCTTTCAGGGTTTCGAGATTTTCTGCAAGAAACTCAGAGTGATGAAGGACTGGTTTGGAAAATCCAAATCTGGGATATTCGCTCCTTAGAGAATGGAAAGCATGTGCATCAATTGTAACTATCCTGCTGAATGGATTTTTTTCCATTGCCTTGATGTTTTTCTCCACAAGCTCTTCAAATAATCCGAATTCACCCGATAGCCTGTTTGAGTCGCCTATACACTTCTCATCTCTCCCGAGTATGGCGAAATCTGTTCCGAGTCTGTTGAAAATCTCAGCCATCGCTTTTGTCACTTCCTTACACCTTCTGTGATAGGCTCCAAAACACTCGGGAATGAACAGCACATCAGCTGGACCATCTGCAAGCGTCTTTATCTCAAAATCAACTTCTTTAACCCATCTATCTCTTTTCTTTGGCGATTCTTTGAAAGGATTGCCATACCTTGCTGTATTCATCAACGCCCTTGCAAGTTCCTCAGGAGGGTTTCCCTCGAGCAGTGAGAGTTCTCTTGCAGCCGGTATTATCCCGTCAGTCAATGGTATCTGTGAGGGACAACGGAAAGAACATGAATAGCAAGAAGTACAGAGCCACTGAGCACCGCTTTCAAGTAACTCATCGATGATATTCGCCCTCACAGCCAGAATCATCTTTCGGGGTGTGAACTTCGTTACAATACCATACGGACATGAACCTCCACATGTTCCACATTGCAGACATTGTTTGTATTTTTCTCCATCCTGAATTTCGGATAGTCTTTCCATATATGTTTCCAGCATTTCCGATTCTGATTCCAACTCCATTTCATCACCACTTATTATTAATTTGGCAGGTCATATAATTACATAAGTCTGACTCTTCTCCTGCTTATTTGAAATTTGTTTAACCATTAATCATGAGGTATTTTAAAGTTTTGATTCTAAACTATAAATCATTAAAATCCCTTGTAGGGATTTGGCCCGATTTTCTCAAGTTCTTCAACAAAGTCATTTAAAATTTCAGGTATTTTTTTGTAATCAGATATTTCAAGTTCAATAAGCTTTACTCTCTCTGGCTCGAGCATTAGTCTATCGAGAGTCTCTCTCACATTCTCCATCCTTCTATTTGCAAGTTCACTCCCCTTTATGAAATGGCACTGATAATCCTCTCCAGATTTACATCCTGCGAGCAGTATACCATCTATCCCTCTCGACAGTGCATCTGCTATCCACACAACATTAACGGAACCGAGGCATCTTACAGGTATTATCCTGACTGACGAAGAATATTCAAGATGGTTCAAACCCGCCATGTCAAGGGCAGGATAGGCATCATTCTCGCAGAAGAATGCAAGAACTCTCATTTCTTCCTCTTCAGGAACGCTAATTTCCCTAATCATTGAAGAAATCATGTCAATAGTGTAGTTCTTGAATGAAATAATCCTCTCAGGGCACGCCCCAAAGCATGTACCGCATCGTCTGCATCTTGTTGGATTCAGTATTGGCGTTCCCTTCTCATCCTCTTCAAGCGCACTGAATGGACATTCTTCTGTGCAACGTTTACACTGCGTACACCTCTGAAGGAAGAAATCAGGATAGGAGAAATCTCCGCTTCTCGGATGTACTGCCATCCCCTGCTCTGTCAAATTCAGACACTGTATTGATTTGAGGACTGCACCACTCGCATCCTCAACACTTGACGCAACATCCATGGGCTGCCTGACACATCCAGCGGAATATATTCCTGTTCTCTGCGTCTCATACGGGAAACAGATGAAGTTAGAGCTGAAAAATCCAAATTTGTCCTGAGGGATACCGCCCTGCCTGTAATCCAGATTGAACTCATTGTTTGGAACCATTCCAACCGCAAGCACTACCATATCAACTGGGATTCTTCTGACTTTCCCGAGCAGTGTATCCTCCACCCTCACAATCAGCTTTTCTTCTTCCTCCGTGCTTTTAGCAATGTCCGTTATCTCAGCAACCTTCCCCCTGATAAGATTGAAACCCTGACTCAGTGCTTTTCTGTAAAATTCCTCGTATTTTGCCGGTGTTCTCACATCAATGTAGAATATGTAAATCTCTGCATCAGGATACTGCTCTTTGACGTAAGATGCCTGTTTCAGTGATGCAAGACAGCACACTGCTGAACAGTAGGGGAGGTGGTTCTCATCCCTGCTCCCTGCACACTGAACAAATGCAATTTTCCTGACTTCCTTTCCATCCGATGGTCTCACAATTCTTCCACCTGTTGGGCCGTCTGGGGAAGCAAGTCTTTCCATCATGACGTTTGTTATCACGTCAGGATACCTTTCAAAACCAAGATTTTTTATTTTAGAAGCGTCATAGGGCTTCCAGCCAGTGGCAACAATTACAGAGCCTGCTTTCATATTGACAACTTTAGCCCCCATCCCGAGGTCGATTGCAGCATACCTGCAAGCTTCAACGCATGCAGCACATCCCTCATCCTTTTTACAGTATTCTGCATCTACAGTGTATCTGAAAGGAAATGAAGATGCACCTGGCAGGTAGATTGCTTTGGTTTTTCCAAGACCGTAATTGAATCCATCCGGCCTCTCATGCGGGCAGGCATCGACACAATCTCCACAGGCAGTACACCTGTCGAGAACAAATGTGGGATTCAGTCTCACAGTAACATCAAAATCTCCGGGCGCTCCACTGACTTTCTCGACCTCTGCGGAAGTATAAACTTTGATTCTGTCACTGTTCTTAATCCTCCTGTAATTGATTTCGAGACCGCATGCTGGAGGACACTGCTTCGGGAAATATTTATTCATCCTTGCAACCCTTCCTCCAAGATAGGGTTCCTTCTCAACCAGAATGACCTCGTAACCTGCTTCTGCTGCTTCAACTGCTGCTGTGATTCCGGTGATTCCCCCTCCAACAATTAGAATTGTTCTATCAATTTTATTTACTTCTCCTTCCTCTCTTTCAAGCTTCTGAGCCTTTGAAATTCCCATTTTCAGGTAATCTTCAGCAAGAGACTGCATTTCACCGGCAGGATGACTCCAGACCACCTGCTCTCTCAGATTAACTCTCTCAACAGGAACGTCAAAAGAGAATTCTCCGGTTTTGACTCTCGGAGAGCAGGCAGCGATGACAGCAGCATCAAGGTTTTCTTTCTTTATATCTTCTTTCACAATATTTGCATTCTCGCAGAGGAATGAATCAGTCCTGCATAAACTCACGGGATAATCAGTTGCAATTTCAACCAGTTTCTCAATATCTAGCAAGTCTATTCCACATCCCGTGCAGATATAAACTCCAACTTTTCTCTCACTCATTAAATCACCTTCAGATTATCGCAATCACAGTTCAGAGTTGGTGTGAGTTTTCAAAAGCTTATTTAAAATTTTGCCTGTTTGTGAAATATGCAGATTTATTTCAGAATCGAAATTTTTATTCCATTACAATCGTAATAATTTGATTGAAATAATCAAAAAACTTATAAATTATTTTTCTGATTGAGTATAAAGGTTGGGGCATCTGGTGAGGTAACCTGAATATTACTGTCAAATCTCCTTGTCTTTTGTTCCGCCTTTCTAAAAATTACAGATTTGGGTTGATAGGTGGTGGTTATGGATAACTGTCGAAATAATAGGTTAATCAGAGTTGGCAGTTACGTACTGTTAAAGTTGATTTTGGGATGTATAGTATTTAAGGTACTTGCCAACTCACATCTCAGCCAACCTCTGCAAGACTCTCTTTTCTCTTATACCAACAGCTACAACCATCCCAATCAAAAGGACATTGA
>MTMJ01000023.1 GCA_002010045.1 Archaeoglobus sp. JdFR-22
ATAGAGGATTCATTGGTCTTGGTCTGCTGTTTACAGTTATTCCAGAAACAATCGTCATCTTCGGCCTCGTCATTTCGTTCATACTGATGTTCGCATTCTAAATTTTATCTGGATGGGATGATAATGGCGCTCGAAGCAATTGTCGAGGAAATCCGAAGAAAGGGTGACGAACAGGCCAGAGCTATCACCGAGAAGGCAAGAAGCGAAGCAGAAAAAATAATTGCAGAAGCAAATGAGAAGAAAGATGAGATTCTCAGAAAAGGTAGAGATGATGCAGAAAGAGAAGCAGACAGATTGAAGAGACAGGAAGTTTCTTCCGTAAATCTCGAAATGAAAAGGATGCTACTCAACAAAAGAAAAGAAATAATAGAGGAGACATATAACCTTGTGGAAAGTAAAGTAAAGTCAATGGATGAAGCAGAAAAGAAGAAGTTGCTTTCTGCTTTAATCAGTAAAAATGCAGATGATGGAGCAGTAGTTTATTCAAGTAAGAGCGATGAATCGCTGGTTAAGGGGATTCTTCCCGATAATGTAAAATATGGTGGAAACATTGACTGCATAGGTGGAGTGATAATTGAAAGTTCAGATGGGGTGGTCAGGCTAAATCTGACGTTTGATGAAATGCTGAAACAACTGTTTGAACAAAAAATGGGCGAAGTCTCGAAGATTCTGTTTGGAGAGTGATGCTAATGGGACTCGGAGGAAGAACACAGTGGGCGTACATCGTTGCAAGAGTCAAAGTAATGAAGAGAAGACTGATGCCTTCAGAGGAATTCAGAAAACTGCTCAACATGGATTTTAACGAGATTGTGAGGTATCTCGAAGAAACAGACTATAAAAAGGAGATCGATGAGTTATCCTACAAATACACAGGACCAAGGCTAATGGACTTCGCACTGTCCATGAATCTTTTCAGAACCTATCACAGGATTGCTGAAGTCTCTTTCGGGGATGCAAGAAATCTCGTAATGGAATATCTCAAAAGATGGGACGTTTGGAACATCATAAACATATTGAGGGGCAAGGCAGCAAACGTTTCGGTTGAAGAAATAGAAGAGACTTTAGTCCCTGTAGGGGAGTTTGGCAGTGAATTCTACAAATCACTCCTTGTAAAGGAGACTGACGAAATTATAAAAGCTTTTGATAGGACCCCTTATTATGAAACACTGAGTAAAGTTGGAACTGTATTGCTATCTGAAATAGAAGATGAACTCTATAGGGTGTATTACCAGCGAATGATGAGAATAAGGCCCGAGAATCTTGCATTGAAACTCTTCATCGATTTCCTGAAGATGGAAATAGACATCAAAAATGTAAAAACAATATTCAGATTAAAGATGGACGAGGTCTCGACTGAAGACATTATTGCAAGAATTATTCCCGGAGGTTACCAGATTAACATTGATGAGGCAAGAAAACTCGCAGCAATGCCACTTGAGGAACTTAAGAAAGGCATGGAAGGATACTGGTTCTGGAAAGACATTGAACTGAATGGCGAGTTCTCAAAGGTCGAAAATAAACTCGATGGTCTTCTCATTCAGGGGGTTGCAAGGAAAGCGAATGGTTATCCCCTATCTGTACTTCCAGTACTCCATTATATGAACCTCAAGAAATGCGAGGCTGATAATCTCAGGATTATTGGATGGGGTAAATGGGAAGGATTGTCCAACGAAAGTATAGAAGAACAGTTGGTGATGGTATGAGTAGAGTATCTGTGATTGGAGATCCAGACTTTAACACTGGATTCAGGCTTGTGGGAATCTGTGATACAATAGAAGTAGAAGATGAAGCACAGCTGCCAGAGGCGATCGAGAAAGTACTTGGCCAGGAAGGAATAGTGATAATTAAGTATGATTTTTATAAAAATTTACCAATACCGTTGAAAATGAAGATAGATGAAAGTCTGGAGCCCACCTTTGTAAAAGTGGGCGGAGAAGGAGGGGTTGAAGAACTTCGAGATAAAATTAGGAAAGCGATAGGTGTTGACTTATGGAAGTAGAAACAGTAGGTGAAAAAGTAGGTGAAGTTTACCGAGTCTCAGGACCACTTGTTGTGGCTGAGGGTTTTAAAGCCAGAATGTATGATGTTTGTAAGGTTGGAGAGGAAGGACTGCTGGGTGAAGTCGTAGGTCTTGCTGGAGATAGACTTCTGGTTCAGGTTTACGAGGATACGTCAGGTATCAAACCGGGAGACAAGGTTGAAGGTACTGGGATGCCACTCAGCATTGACCTGGGCCCAGGTATCATGCGAAGCATATACGATGGAATTCAGAGACCTTTACCGGTAATGAAAGAAATAGCTGGAGATTTCATTACAAGAGGAATTGAGGCTGATGGAATAGATATGAAAGCAAAGTGGGAATTTAATCCTGTTTTAAAGAAAGGCGACAACGTTAAGGGAGGAGAGATCCTGGGTACCGTTCAGGAAACGGAAATCATCGAGCATAAAATACTTGTACCTCCAGATGTAAGTGGAACTATAACGGATCTCTATTCTGGAAGTTTCACAGTTCAGGATACAATTGGAGTTCTTGATAATGGAACAGAACTCAGACTGTACCACAGATGGCCTGTGAGAATTCCTCGCCCATACGTTGAGAAGCTACCACCCGTTATACCTTTGATGACAGGACAGAGGATATTTGACACACTTTTCCCGATGGCAAAAGGTGGAACAGGGGCTATTCCCGGCGGATTCGGAACTGGTAAGACCGTCACACAGCACCAGCTTGCAAGGTGGTCAGACTCGAATGTTATTGTGTATGTAGGTTGTGGAGAAAGAGGAAATGAGATGACAGAGGTTCTCGAGGAGTTTCCAGAGTTGCTTGACCCGAAAACTGGAAAACCGCTCATGGAGAGAGCTACTCTTGTTGCAAACACATCAAACATGCCTGTTGCGGCACGAGAAGCAAGTGTTTACACGGGCATGACAATTGCAGAGTATTACAGAGATATGGGTTACGATGTGGCAGTTCAGGCTGATTCAACATCAAGATGGGCAGAGGCAATGAGAGAGATGTCAGGAAGACTTGAAGAGATGCCAGGTGAAGAAGGCTATCCTGCCTATCTTGCATCAAGGCTTGCAGAGTTCTACGAGAGAGCTGGGAGAGTCAAGACTCTTGGCGGTCAGATTGGAAGTGTAAGTGTAGTTGGAGCGGTTTCACCACCCGGTGGTGACTTCAGTGAACCAGTTACACAGAACACACTCCGTATCGTCAAGGTCTTCTGGGCTCTTGATACAAAGCTTGCTGCAAGAAGACATTTCCCTGCTATAAACTGGTTGCAGAGCTACAGCCTTTATGCTGAAACGCTCGCAGAGTGGTTCAGGGAGAATGTCTCACCGGAATGGACTGAACTCAGAACTTGGATGATGGAGGTTCTGCAGGAAGAAGCGAATCTGATGGAGATAGTGATGCTTGTCGGTAAAGATGCTTTGCCAGAGGTTCAGAGAATTCTGCTTGAAGTCGCAAGATATATCAGGGAAGTTTATCTGTCTCAGTATGCTTATCACGAAGTCGATACATACTGCTCAACACAGAAGCAGTATGATATGATGAAGGCTATAAAGGAGCTGGATGACATATTCCATAAAGCGCTAGATGCTGGCAAGACGATTGATGAAATTGAGAATGTTGAAGGAAGAGAAGACTTTGCAAGAGCAAAATTCAGTGAAGATTACAAGCCACTACTTGATGAAGCTGTGAATAAAATAAGGAATGCCCTTCTTGGAGGTGGAGCATGAAGGAATACAAAACAATCACCAAAGTTGCAGGTCCTCTCATTTTCGTCGAGAAGACAGAGCCAGTAGGCTTTGGTGAGCTTGTGATGGTTACACTTCCAGATGGAACAGTGAGGAGAGGACAGGTTCTTGATTCTGCAAAGGGAATGGTTGTTGTTCAGTCTTTTGAGGGTACAAGAGGTATTGATACTTCTTCAGTTGTTCGTTTCACTGGAGATATCGTCAAACTTGCATGCTCAAAAGACATGCTCGGCAGAATTTTATCAGGCTCAGGCGACCCCATTGATGGAGGTCCAAAGATAGTGCCTGAGGACAGAATTCCAGTTATAGGTGCAGCTATCAATCCCTATGCAAGAACTTATCCAAGAGAGTTCATTCAGACAGGTATCTCCGCTATCGACGGTATGAATACGCTTATCAGAGGTCAGAAGCTACCAATTTTCAGTGGGAGCGGTCTTCCGCATAATGATATTGCTCTGCAGATTGCAAGGCAGGCTAAGGTTCTCGGCACAGGTGAGGAGTTCGCAGTTATTTTCGCTGCGATGGGCATCACACACGAGGAGGCTTATCAGTTCATGAAGGACTTTGAGAGGACAGGGGCTTTAGAGAGAGCAGTTGTTTTCCTTAATCTTGCTAATGATCCGGCTATAGAGAGATTGCTTACACCAAAGATGGCTCTGACTGCAGCAGAGTTCCTCGCATACGAATATGACCTGCACATTCTGGTTATTCTCACAGATTTCACAAATTACTGTGAAGCTTTAAGAGAGATGTCAGCAGCTAGAGAAGAAGTTCCGGGAAGAAGGGGTTATCCCGGTTACATGTACACAGACCTCGCTACAAACTATGAAAGAGCAGGAAGAATTAGAGGAAGGAAAGGTACCATTACCCAGTTCCCTGTTCTTTCAATGCCAGCAGATGACATCACACATCCAATTCCGGACCTTACGGGCTATATTACTGAGGGACAGATAGTTCTGAGTAGAGAACTCCATGCCAAGGGTATTTACCCACCAATTAACGTTCTGCCATCTCTCAGCAGGCTCATGAAAGAGGGAATTGGAGAAGGGATGACAAGAGACGACCACCCGCAGTGGAACGACCAGATGTATGCGGCATACGCTGAAGGTGTTGACCTGAGAGGATTGGTTGCCATCGTTGGTGAGGAGGCACTTTCAGAGAAAGACAGAAGATTCCTCAGGTTTGCTGATGAGTTTGAGAGAAGATGGCTACAGCAGGATAGATACGAAGACAGAACAATTGATCAGACTCTTGATCTCGGCTGGGAACTTCTCTCAATGCTGCCAGAAGCAGAACTTGTGAAAATCGAGACCAAGTTTATCGAGAAATACCATCCAGCTTACAGGAAGAAAGGAGCTGAGGCTGCTGAAGAAGCAGCTTAAATTAATTTTTTCGGGTGACTGAGATGGCAGATGTACAACCGACACGAATGGAGCTAATAAAGCTCAGAAGAAGAATCAAAATGGCTGTAAATGGACATGCACTTCTGAAGATGAAAAGAGATGGCTTGATAATGGAATTCAGGGAAATACTTGAGGAAGCAAAGACGGTCATTGGCGGAATGATTGAAAAATACGAGAAAGCACAGGAAAAAATGACGCTCGCAAAGGCTATCGATGGAGTTCTTGTGGTAAGAGCTGTGTCTATTGCGTGTGTTTCCGAGCCACAATTCTCAATAAAGAAAAAGAATATCATGGGTGTGACCGTTCCTGTAATAAAGAGAGAACCAATCAGAAGGAAAGTTATACAGAGAGAATATGGTGTAACTTCCACAACAGCAAGGATTGACGAGGCTGTTGCTGCCTATGAGGAACTTGTTGATGCGATTCTTGCAGTAGCTGAGATTGAGACAACAGTGAAGAGGCTTATTGAGGAGATTGACAAGACAAGAAGAAGAGTTAACGCTTTAGAGTTCAGAGTTATTCCGAACATGGAGGATACTGCTCGCTTCATTACTTTCAAGCTGGAAGAGCTGGATAGAGAAACCATCATAAGTTTGAAGAAACTTAAAGCCAAGATGGCGGCAAGAGAAGTAGCCGAAGCTGAGGCTTAATTTCTATCTCCATTTTTTTATAGACTTCAGTATTCTTCTTTTCTGAGATTCATTTCTTTTTGCCTACCGGCATGATGTATAGCGGTATATGGTCTTCAGGAGCTAAAAGTAGTTCTCTTACATCACCATCATAGAATGCACCGATTGAGACCGTAGCAAGCTCCAAACTCTCAGCCTGAAGGTAAACATTCTGAGCAGCATGCCCTGCCTCCATGTGAACGTATCTTTCAGCCCTCGAACCGTACTTCCTTGCTGTCCTCTCATATATTGCTGTTATCACAATATTCATTGCAGCGTTTTTAATCGAGCTCTGACCCAGTGCAACTTTCGCAAGCCCCCCTCTGAAATCTCCACTCTCTATCAACTTGAGACCATGCTCATCAGGTAGATACTGATATATTCCCTGCTCAAGCTCCGTATTTCCTGCAACTATGAAAATCTCGAGTGGATATAAAGCTCCTGCTGAAGGAGCCGCCCTGAAACCATATCTTCTATCTGTAATCCCCTGTGCCGCCCAGCATAACTGTGAAATTTCCTTTAAACTAACAGGAGTGTTTGCGTACTCTCTTCTCGACCTTCTACCCTCAATCGCCTCCTCAACAGACATCTTGCCTGTTTTAACAGGTTCAGGAAGTTTAATAACATTTTTATCCACCTTTACCGCCTCCCTGAATCTGAATAATCCAATAAAACCAATAATTGAAGCAAAAAATGCTGCAAGAAGTTTGATGAAATTTCTTCTGAGCATACTCTTAGTTTACCTTTTGTTGATATTACTTTTTGGTTTCAGTGTTTTTATCTGAATTTACCAAAAGATCTGGTTGGTTTAAGTTCGATTCTGGTCTGGCTTAAATGTTGTCTGAGGTTGGGAAAGGTTGCTCTGATTTAAGACAAAAAAAAGTAGAAAATTTATCTAGGTTAAACACAACCCGTTGGTTTGGGCAGTCCAGCAATCCTGCACGCATCTTTTGCAGGACCCTGTGGAAATAACTCATAAAGGTATTCTTGATTGCCCTTATCAGGACCAAATCTTTTCTTCATCTCTTTTATAAGCTGTCTGATAGGCGGTGCGACTCCTTTCTCTATGTAAAATTCTCTCAGAAATCTGACCACTTCCCAGTGTGCATCACTCAGCTCTACTTTTGCGCCAGTGAATCTGTCATCTTCTGCAAGAGCCTGCGCAACTTCTTCGTCCCACTCTTCCCAGTCCTGAAGGAATCCATCCTCATCAAGAGCTAGTTTTTTACCTTTTACTTCTATTTCAGGCATTCTCTCACCTTCCTTCTTTATAACGCTGTTAAAAACCATACATATATAGTTTACGGAATTTCTATTTAAAAGAGCTTTTATATTATGTTCTGATACTAATATTTTTCTAAGTTTAACTCAGTATGGTAGAAATTCTGAAATAAATACCGATACTTTTTTAATTCACATCTCAAACTCTAAATGTGAAGGTCATTTCATTCGATGCCGACGGAACCCTTATAGACCTTGATTTTGTGAATACATTCTGGGATCTGGAAGTCCCGAAGCTGTACGCTGAGAAATATGGACTGGATTTTGAAGAGGCATTCAGGATTGTTCGTAAATCATATGATGAACTTGGAGACGAAGATTTAAGATGGTACCAACCGGATTACTGGTTTAAACACTTCAAGCTTGATGAGACACCACAGAAGATTATTGAGAAGATAAGGCATAAAGTAAAAGTATTTCCTGATGCTCTTGAGACAATTGACTACCTGAGCAGAAAACACGATTTGATTGTTGTGTCGAATGCTCCAAGAGAATTTCTTGATCTGGGAATAAAAGATATTGAACATTATTTTTCAAGAATTTACTCATGCACGTCTGATTTCAGGATGGTCAGAAAAAAGCCAGAGGTTTATCACAGAATTTGTCAGGAACTCTCAGTAAAGCCCGAACAGGTAATTCATGTTGGAGACCACTATAAATTTGATTATGAAATTCCGAGAAGTATTGGAATTGAAGCATATTTCCTTGATAGAGAGAATGGCTCAAAAGGAGCCTTAAGAGACCTGAGAGAATTAATTAACAGAATTAAGTTTTAAAACCATTCTCAGCCATTTTCCCCATAGCATCCCCTCAATAAAACCCATTTTTCTGTAAAACTGGATGGCTTTATTATTTGAAATGCCAACCCACAATCCAGCGTACTTCTTTCTCTTACTCTTTATATAATTCAGGCTAATTTTCAGCAATGCTTTTCCAATACCTCTTCTCTGAAATTCCGGTTTAACAAAAAGCTCGTGAATCTCTCCTGCGTCTTCCTCAACAGGGCTGACCCAGTTGGTATCACATGCCACAAACCCGATGACATCCCCATTCATCTCAGCAAGAAATATGCCGTCAGCATCCCTTTTATAGTATTTGACATAACTTACTTAACCAAAATTCAAAAATTCCTTAACCCACTTCTCCGCAAAACTGATTCTCCGAGCTAGCTGGTAAAAACTACTGGA
>MTMJ01000121.1 GCA_002010045.1 Archaeoglobus sp. JdFR-22
AGCCTGAAGCACATTCAGGGAGTTAATTGTTTCCGGATTTAGGTAGTCTCAATTGAGTTTTGTTGAGATAAGTGAGGGTTATGATGGGGAGACCCTATAAGAAAAGGGAAATTCAATTGGAAGAATAATGGATAAATACTCTTTGAAGAAGATGCGATGAGAAATGAGAAGCAGAATTAGGTGGATTTTAATTCTCTCAATCGTTGGATTCTCATTTATCTGCATTATTTTGTGTAATCTTAAATATGAAAGTTCAAAATCAATTAATGAGAAATTTAAAGAAACCTTACTTTGTTTCAATAAAAGTTTACATAAATCCATAGTAGCTGTTGTTCTGGAGGATGGAGAAATTTCCGAATTAGAGTTGAAGAATTTAGAAGTTCTGAGTAACACTAACTACACAATACAGAAATTTGTTATCGAAAACAAGCTTTTAGAGAATTCGGATTGGGATAACGATTTGATCTCGAATGAAAATGAAGCTATTATTGGAACGAATCCAATAGCTAAAGATGAGTTTTATGTCGTTGATGATCTGTTTAATCTGCCAGAGATAGTGGATGGAATAGATTCCAAAGAACTTAAAGCAATTAAGCGCATTGTAGAGCTTGAAAATAGCAAAGATAAAGAAATTCTGAAAGGTTTGGAGCTTATAGATAAGTATGGTATTCCTTTTCCTGTACAAAATTCAACCCCAAATTATAATACCCAGCTTGAAGTTCTTTTCTGGCTGGCTAAGGAAAGAAACTTGGATTACAAAAAACTTGCTTTAGCACTGGCTTTGGATTACGGTGTTGTTGTAACCTGTGGAAATTCAGAAGTTATAACTAAAGTAAAAAAATACGTTATCGAACTCTATGACCATGTAAAGAGAGTTGATGTGTTTTTGGAGGGAAACAAACTCAACTGGAGAGCCAAAGATTATCCCTTGGAAGCAAATATGCTTTTGGTTTGGGGGACTTGCGGTGCAAGGTATCCAACCTTTTACGATAAGGAAGCAAAGGATCCTTGGACAGTTTTCTGGTACGATGTTTTTGATGAGAGAAAAATGAGTTTGGATGATTTTGAGTGGTTATTCATAAGCTTTGGAACTTTGGATGAAGAAAAGGAATGGATACGCAAATTTCTTTCAGATAATATTTCAAAAATTGCTGACAGTATTGACAGCTATACATCCATACATCTCGAATATTATACGGATAAGCCAGGCATTACCTCAGACTTTGTTGAGGTAGAAGGAAAGCTTATGAAGTGCAGAATCTCAAATCCAGACTGGCAGTGGAATTCATTAAAGTCTGGAAGGATTAAAGGAAATTGTGAGGATGTTTGCTATGCTAATGTTATGCTACTGAAAAGCCTGAACATTCCCGCATGCTGTATTAATGTTAGGAGTGGGGATTTTGGACACTTTGTTGTAGCCTATTACGACGGAACTCTCAAGACTACTCCTAACCAGCTAAGAATTCTGGAAGAGCACTGCAAGGGAGGTGCAATCTACAGACTTCATCAGATACCTTGGGATAACTTTCACAATCCAAGACCTTTGTTGATAATAGGGCAAGATTCTGATGCAAAATTTTTAGAAAAAGGTATTTCTATTGGTGTTATCTCCAAGATTTGAGGAACTGGAGAAGTTGCTATAATTTTGGGAAAGTTGGAGATCTCTATCTCTAATGAAACAAAAAAATTCTTTATAAGCAAAAAGCTTTAGTGTAATTTAGCATTTGCCACCTTGTCTTACAAGATTCCTTACTATAGAATTATCCAGAGCGTAATTCAACTCTATTCTCGATCACTTCGAAGGCAAATCACCAGCGTAAATGATATTATAGAAATGACTGAAAACATGGGTGATAATAAGGTGAGACAGTGAAAGTCAGGTATATAGCCCTAACTGCACTATTGCTTGCAACACTACTTTCCGCATGTATGCAGAGTGAAAAAGAGGTAAAGAGTGAATTCAGTTATCACATTGGAATAGAAAATACAGAAGTCCTTAAAAACGCCACATTTTTGCTTCCAGCTCCTGAAATCATAACCAATCTCTCATGTCCAAGTCATTGGAGGTGTGAGATCGTTAACACTGAATTCGGAAAAATGGTCAAAATTGAGGCTGACGAGTTTTTAACTGAAATAAAGCCAACACCGATTCCTGTTCAGCCTGGAGAAAAAGTAGAAAAGCTAAATCTTACCTACAGATATAATATTCTGGATTTTACCTTAAGGGTAAATCAAACCATAGATACGCTCAATCCATTCAACACAGCTAACATCCCAAAATTTAATGTTAGGGAGATTGAATGCAGAGAACAAGAGGATTGGAGAACCGTTCGTTGTTACAGCTTTGAAACTAAGATTTTTGCTGATTACAACTCGTCTGAAAAAGCAAGAGTTGAGATTAATATATGGTTTGAGGGAAGAAATAACTGGTGGGAGATGGGATGGAAGGGAAATGAGTTTGTTGAAACAGTCTATGTTATCCTCGAAGGAGAAAAACACGGCTGGATAAAAGCTAACGGGACTATTGTTGCTGGAAAAGGAGTTTATTGAAAAGATTAAAAAACAATCAATTTCAACCATCTCACTCGACTCTCTAAAAACTATTTCAACCTCATTACTAACCTGAATTTGCAAATATCTCAGCTATTCTTCAGCAAACATTTATTTAGTAAAAGATTATAACGAATCAAGGGGGTGTGAGATTGAATACTGAGTTGAAGGTACTGCTCGTCCTTCTTGTTGCCGTACAATGGTTTATCAAAACAATTCATGGTCTTATAACAACTCTGAACCTCCTCTGGGTTATAGTTTCCCTTTTCCCGATTGTTCTGGTAGTGTCATGGTACAGGAAAGTTGAGAATAATCTCGACAAGAGGAAACTGATTAAGTACATACTTTTGGCGTTTCCACTTCCCCAATTACTTGTGATATTGCTTTACATTTTGTCGAAATACAGATATGCTCCAGCTGCTTCTGAACCTGTGAATTATCTTTATATCCATTTTGCTGTTTGGGGAGTTGTGTTGATTTTTGCAGTTTCAACGTATATGCAAAGGGAAGAAAGTGGAGTAAACTTCTTAAGTTAATGTGAGAATATGACAAGACGCAATTTCTACGGCTGGTGGATGGTATTTGCAAGCTTTGTTGTAATTACTCTTGGTTATGTAGCCAGACATCCTCAGATAATCTTTAAATCTCTACCAAAAATTGGTGATGCTTTCTCAATAGCTATATCTGCTTCTAGTATTTTCGGATTACTTGGGTTGCTGTTGAGTGCACCGATAGTTGATAGAAAAGGACCGAGGAAACCAATTTTAGCTGGTATTATCCTCATGGGCGTAAGTCTTATTCTGTTAAACTTTACGAATTCAGTCTGGATTTTTTACCTTCTTATGGCATTGATAGGATTGGGCTTTGGAGTAGCTCTCTCAATTGCACCTCACACAGCAATTGCAAGCTGGTTCTCAAATCGAAGATCCTTAGCTTTAGCTGTACTTGTTGTTGCAACCAGACTGGGAAACGAATTAGCAGGGATTGTGAAAGATGTCTTTCACCATGACCAGCAATTGTTAATAATGGGAATGAGTTTGCTTGCCATCGGACTTCCACTATCCTTTTTTATAAAAAACAAACCAGAGCAGCATGCATCTGAATCTGGTTACCAGTTTACTCTCATAGAAGCCCTTAAGAATAGTTCTTTCTGGTTGCTGGCAATTGCCATGGCCATCAGCTCTCTGACATTACTCGCTCAGCCCCGTCTCCTGATTGCAGCGTTTGTTCCTCCTCAACAGTTCATTAATTTCACTACCATTTTAACCCTGTCCTCAATTGCAGGAGTCCTTTTGTTTGGCTTTATGGGCGACACCTTTCCCAAGAGATTTCTGCTCTCTGTAGCTGCAATTTCCTTGGGTATTGGTTCCAGCATTAGCCTTGTGATTGCAGGTTCCTGGCAGGTCTATCTATATGTGGTTTTCTTCGGACTGGGCTATGGTCTTTATCCTCTAATGTTTGCCATAAGGGCAGATTACTTCGGGATTGAGAATTTTGCCACCATATCTGCGGTTATGATAGCTATAATTGAAATAGGATTTGTGGGGATAGTATTCGCAATTTCACCCTTAGCATTTATCCAACATGAACCTGATCTGACCATACTCTCCATAGTATTGAGCTTTATTGCAGCGATTTTATTCTATTTTGCCAAATCTCCAGCCTTTAGGGAGATTAAGGATTAGCTGAAAAGACTGGAGAGTATAATTCCCCAATTATGAAAATCAACTCAGTGCTACCTGAAACTCCCATGGTCCAATGAATTCACCAAATCTTAATACTACAAATCTCATCTCCTTTGCATCACTCGGTATTGGGTCGATAGTCCAAGTAACTCTATAATCATCCTCAAACACTCTGATTTTAACACGTCCAGCGTCTTTCTTTTCTCCATTATCAACAATGTAGTATGCAGTGCATGAAATATCAGGAGGAGTTGGTTCAGGCAATGGGATTTCAGGAGTTGGTGTGGGCTCAGGCATTGGGAGTTTAGCAAGAACATAGATTTTTGCCTGTGATTCAGATAGTTTTACCTTCTGCAAAATGACTGTTATTTCATTTACTGTTTTGGATTGGTTTAATTCAATTGTCTTGTTCATTGCTCCCTGTGGATACTGGATGAGTATTCTTTCTGACCTAGCATGATACAGCAGTTCTAGCATGCTGTTATCCAATTCCCCCCTTAATGACCTCTTAACCATTCTCTCGATTCCGGTGTCAATATAGTAGTTGCCAAATACCTGCTCCCCTTCCTCATTTTTCTGATCCCATTTTATCGTGTGGGATAGCTTTTCATTAGGCTGAACTACTATTTTTTCGTGAGCTGGAGAAAACGAGCGTACTATTTTACCACTAACCCATTGCACAATATCAATTTCTGGTGGTGGGAAAATTAAGGTGATCTCAGAGGAACCTTTATTCTCAAATGTAATTCTTACTTCCACATCTTCACCTGGAAGATAAGAAAGTTTATTGGTTTTGATTGTTAACTCTGCCGTAGATGTAGTCATAGGTGGAGTAGTTGCAGCAATCAGAGGAGAAGGTGTTTCTTCAGGTGTAGGAGTCTCATTTACCTTTTCTAGATGAGAAAGTTGTTGAGAGCATCCAGCCAACAGTGCAGCAAAAAGGATTGTGATTGTAAGTAAAACTCTCATAAATCTCCTTAAAATTAAAAAATTTAAAATTTTATATTTACATCTTTCCAGCAGTCTATACATACTCGAATGCTTCTACTGGTGTAACTGAGTCAGAATGAAATAAAAAATAAAATAAAGAATTAGCAGTAAGGATACAATCAGTAGCTTTTTCTTCAATCCTAATCTTTCCTCCAGCTTGCTACGATACCAGATCAGCCAATCATTAGGACCAAGAGCCAAGTGAGATACTTTTTCTGCTGTGCCATGCTGCTTAATATGTTCTTTTACTTCAGCTCTGCTGTCAAATTCTTCTCCACATACAGGACAGCTATAGGTGAAGACTTTCATACATTTTTTACACATTGTTTCAGGATATATATACTACGTCCTCAACACAGTGCTCCCATTCAAAGTCAAGTGGCTGTAATGGATAGTTAGATACACATAGTCTACATATTGGTTTACCATTTATTTCACCTATTTTTAGACATATTATCCACTAGCAGTATGTATAGTCCCAAAAAATTTGACTATAAATACCCCACAACTAATGGGTTTGGAAGATTACAGAGAAGAATGTAAGGTACATTGTAATTGTAAGACACAAGAGAAGAGGAAAGAGTGACAGAGAAATCGCATTCGAGATGAGAGTTAGCGTTTCTTCAGTGAAGAGAGTATGGTCTTACTGTGAAAATAAACAGTAAAGGAGGTAAAGAAGCAGGAATTGCTAATTTTCCAAGCTTTAATTCACTGTTTTGCTAAAATTCAAGGAGATTTGCTCATGAAAGCTTTGATAAGGGTTTAATTGCTGGACAGCTTCTTTAGCCTGCAGAGAATTGTTTAAGGCAATAGATAGAACTTGTTCTTTCTCCTCATCTTAGACCGTTTCTGGAAAAAATGATTTTATCTACACTTAAATTCCGATATCTTTAACCTCACCTTTCACTTACGCTTTATTTATTTTTATTTTTTTAATAAATCTTAGGTTCTTGAAAGAATAACGTGTAATTAAAGCTATTGGATATAATATCAAACTCTATAGGAAGTAATGTAGCTTTTTGTATGAACAATACAAAGGTAGTGTTATCTTGACGAGTTCTAAGTTTATATTTTTTTAAATCTTCAGACATTGTTACATCATTCTCGAAGTAGGCAAATATACGCATTATTTCAATCTCCCTTATATGTTCGCATACTGTATATGAACTAGATTCATTACAGATGATGGTTTTGTTAGCGTATTGAATTCTAAAAAAATTCGGTTTTCTAAATATGTAGTGATAAGTATTTGATTCTTTTTTACCGAGAATTGAGATAGCTTCATGAATAGTAACTTCATAACCTTCTGACTTCTCAAACTTTAATTTCACCCTCTCGAGAATAATTTTTGGATCTGAAAGTTCCATTTGTGTTGAGATTACCAATAGAATGCCAATCAAGATAATACCAATCGAAGAAAGGATAGTAACACTTCTTTGAACCTTTTTTGAGAACACAGTCCACAAAAGAATCATTATATTTAACACAAGCAGCCCAAGAGCCAGTTTCATAATGCTGTAGCCAATATAAATTTCGTGAGCTAACCAGAGCAGGGAGATTAACACGAGAAGTAAGGAATATTTTTCGGGAAAGTCCTTAATCTCTCCTAATCGATTGTAAAAGAGAAAAGAGACCAGTATGAAAGAGATAATTTTAATCATGAAAGTTAAGATTTGAAGGATAAAATTATTGAGTATTTCCACCAAGTAAACCTTTTCTATATAGCTGCTAAGTCCAAATAGAATAAACCCGAGAAGTGGAAAGACAAGTCTACTCTTCACGTAACTTCCTCCTTCTATACCAAACTCTTAGGGGAATTGTTAAAATCGTAATAGCTAATGGAATTATAACATTCAGATAGATTGGATAACTTTGGTTTGTGTGAAAATACCACCAACCTATCCCAGCAAAAATAAAAGGAAAAAGACCTACAGAGCGTAACAGTTCTTCTTTCAAGATAATGTCCATATCACCACGTACACTCCCACATACAGCCAGCTAAGCTAATTCCCAGGCAAATTGCACATGCGGCAGCTGTGTATTGACTTGGGTATCTAATGCAAGATAACATGGGCCTGCAGGTGGACTGAGACAAACAGCACAGATTCCGCCGACCTCAGGTAGGCAATCTTGGATTAAACATTCAACTACACATGTCCAATAGTCATCATCACTCAGTACACTGACCTTGCCATCCTCAACAACTGCAATAAGTTTAACATTTCCTTCCTTGTCAAGGGAATAAAACTCCACAGTACCAATTTTCTCACCTGATATTGTTATAGAGTATTTTACTGCTCTGAGTCTGGTGTTATCTGAGAGTGGTATTACAATCGAAGAGAGCTTTAAATCTTTATCATTCTCATAACCAATTGGAAACACTGCAAATAATGCCTGTTCTTTCCCGGTAGAGTCTATAAACTTGAGAACTCTTGCATTTTTTAGCAACAGCGATGGGGATATATTTACTCCTTTGGATAACTTCTTGAATTCTTCAGCGTTTAAAGCATCTGCAAGAAGTTTGTACTTTTTTGCTCCGTCAATTTCTTGGATATCTAAATCTTTTTTATTTTTACTACAACTCGGACATGCTTCATTTGCAGCCATCACTGGACTTACTACACCGCTCAACATTCACCAACACCATTAACAATGCTACCAATCTCTCTATCATTTATCTCACCCCCCTTAGTTTTTGAGCGTTTCTGAATCAGCTGTATATAACTTTTCCTTTTATAACAACTTTTATCATTTAGATAAGTCTGAATATTAAATGTGCTTCGATAATTTCCTCAAAAAACCCTGAATTTAGCAGGTTTTTTAAAGATAGGATAATTTCATCTGTGGCTCTGTTCAGTTTCGTTTCACTTAGCCCTC
>MTMJ01000124.1 GCA_002010045.1 Archaeoglobus sp. JdFR-22
CCTCATCACTCAAGAATACATGATACTTTTTTGCAGGCATACAATGTTTATGTGCTTCTCTAATATAAGTATTATTATAAATTATGTTGTCAGAGCACTAGGAGTATAAGGATTGAAGGTTTAAATTTCTAAAATTGGGATAGATGGTAACATATATAGATACGAGTGTTATAATTGCGGCTGTAGATAGAGGGAATGTCAGAAATAAAGATACGGAGAAATTTCTTCTGAGAGAAAAAGAAAAAATAATGTCTCCGCTCACCCTTGTTGAAATTTTTTTCCATTTGACACAGAATTCACAATCTTTGGTGAATTACCTGCAGAGTTTAAGCTTGTATTTATCCTTGCATCAAAATTGAAATTGAGGACTCTGGGTCTTTTACATGTGAGTAACGCATGGAATCTCAGATTGAATGGGCATGGTGTTGACGAATTTGCAACACTCGATAACGATATTCTGGAGGGGGCGAAAGGAATCGAGAAGCTGACGAATATTCATATAATCGAGCCTTGAAAGCGTTAAATTATAGTAGTGTTATCAGGGTATCAAAGTGTTTTGTCTCACGTTAAGGGACTGTCGCAGGCTTCGCTGAACTTTGTTCAGGAAGTTCCAGAACTTTCTAAGAACAATCGCTTGCTCCTGACCTTCAGAGAGGTCAATCATCAAAATGAGGTATTTCCTATGTCAATACCTCCTTACCATATCTTCTTAAAAAATAAAACTTTAAGAACCGGTTAAGGGATTACGGAACGGAGTGGAGGAGTCGCTTGTTCTCTCCAGAGGGGCAGCTCTGGGCAGTCAGCTGGATCTGCAGACTGGGGTATCTGAGATACACCATAACCGGTTAGAAATTGAAAATACTTAAATACTTGAAATCACATATTTAAGGTATGAATATCACCCTTTCAATACCTGATGATATTTACATAAAGATGAAGAAATATAGGGAAATAAGGTGGAGTGAAGTAGCAAGACAGGCTATAATCAGATACATCGAAAAACTGGAGAAAGGTGGTCTTGAGACAACAACAAAAGAAATTCTCGAAGAAATGGGTGAAGAATTTAAGAATAGTTTGAAGGAGCTAAGCTTCGAAAAAGCTGTGGAAGGCTATGAAAAGACAAGGGATGCTGAATGGAAGAGAACTTATATGACACAAACAGACTGATTGAAATTTATGGGAAAGGGGAACAACCATACGGTTACACGACTATATTAAATCTTATTGAATTTTCAAAGGCTATTGATTTTAATTTAAAGGTTCTCTATCCATCAAAATCGGATTATGAACTTGCCTTGAAAATATCCACTGAATTACTGAAAAAAGGTAAACCGATACCTGCTGTCGATTCGATAATTGCTGCAATCGCCTTCAACAATAATCTTAAAGTTATTACAAAAGATAAGCACTTTCTTTATGTCAATGAAATAATGGAAGAATTCAAAGTCGAGGTGGATGGGTAATCCTGATTCTCGTTCAAAATCATAACCTCTGATATGACAAAATACCAAATACCTTATTTATTCGATGTCAATGTGGGGATATGGTTGAGATAATCATCCCCTTCAAACCCCACAGCCCAAAATCAAGGCTATCAGATGTTCTCTCCCTCGAGGAAAGAAACAAACTCATGAATTACATGCTTCTCGATGTGATTGATACCGCAAAGGAATGCAGCAAGGACGTGGTTGTTTTATCATCCGGAAAAATTGGATTTGCGGTTGGTTGTGAGGTAATAGAAGATTCAAGAAGTTTAAATGAAGCGGTTAATTCGGTGATAGATAAGAACGTTGCGATAATCATGTCTGATCTTCCCCTCCTGACTCGAGAAGTTCTGGAGAGGTTTCTAAGATGTGAAGGAGATGTTGTCATTGCACCGGGAAGGAGGTGCGGCACTAACATGCTCCTTGTCAGAGATGAAAGGTTCAGGGTTTCATATCACTACGGTAGCTTTATTAAACACGTAAAGATTGCTGAGATGCTTGGAATGAATATAACAATTTTTGATTCATTTTATGCCTGGGTTGATATAGATGACAGAAACGATTTACTTGAACTTATGATTCATGGAGAAGGCAGGTCAAAACATTACCTTGAAAAGATTGGTTTCAGGGTTGATTACAAAAAAGATCCCATTCTATGTAGAATGCAGAATTCAGAAGTTCATACAATTGAGAAATCAACTGGATAATCCATAAAACTCAGATATACAGAGAAAAGCAGGTTGGGCATGTCTCTTATATTCGGAACCCAGAGATAACTGTTTCCAAAGCATGATTGAAGCATTTCCGGGTTTATTTCCGTGCCAATTCCAATTCCGATAACCCGTAAATCCCCAAGCCTGCAGATCGCTCTGAATACCTGCTCCGGCGTTGAGGATGTCGGTTCGCCATCGGTAAAAATGAAAACAACCTTCTCCTTTGCTGTTACAGGCTTTAACCACTCGCCAGCCTCAATAACAGCCTCTCTTAATGGAGTACTGCCAAAAACATCTAATCCCGTGTAATATTCAGGCATATATTTTTCGTGCCAGAACTTGATGGGTGAAAATATAATCTGATTCCCGACTCCAATCTTCTCCTGAAAACCAAATGCAGCTATTCTGTCATTCAGATATTCTGAAGCTTGGGAAACGATGTGGCATGCTTTTATGGTCTCGTAAATCTTCTCCTTCATGCTACCACTCAAATCAAGCACAATCAGAATCGCTCTACCTCCGGTGTCCGCAGGCTTGATTTCGTAGTAAAGATTTCGCCATTTCTCCCCACAGATATGTCTCAGGTAGTTTCTGATGTTTACAGCCTCACCCCACTCGGACTCAACGAATAAATCCTCGTTCTTTATTTTCTCGAGCAGAATAGTGAGTTCGTTCACAATGCTTTCATCAACTTCCGGTTTCTCTGAAAGATTAATTCTCCTGTCTCTTCCTGCGATACTGCCTCGAATCTGCTCACTCTGCTTTTCAAATTCAATTTCAAGCTCACTGAGACTCTCAAGTATCGTCTTTTCAAACTCCGAAGGTGTTAAATCATCGACTCCATTCCATTCCAGAATTTTATCAATATCAAAGGCTATGTCCTCATATTCAGAATACTCAGTTTTCCTGTAGTTTCCATGGGTCAACCTCCAGTCAATCTGGAAATCAATTTTTAAATCGAGATCATAGAATGGCATGAAGTTATGTGGTTCCATTCTTGTAATTTCATTCAGGATTTCTTCAGCTATTCTTTCTCTTTCCTCAAAATTGTGCATTTCTCGAACCTTAAGCATGTTTTTTCTTGCCTCATCAAGGAAAAATCTCAGCCCGCTGCTGATGGATTCCTCACCCTTGGCATACCCTGAATAACTTATCATATACAGTCCTTTAAGGGCAGCTTCTCTTTCACACAGGTGGTTTATTGGGATTTCTTTCTCCATCACAAGCTTTGCAAAAAGAGTTCTTGGCTTCTTCAAACCCCTCCATTTCTTCAACCTTGAAAAATCAGTATAGTGATCCTCGATAATTGTCAGAACCCATCTCGCAAGAGAACCGAGCCTCGTTCTTCGGATGAAGTTTTCAATCCTCTCCCTTGAGAATCCGAGATTTATGTGCTCACACTCGTGATTTAACGCATCAACAATTATCCTTAACTTCTCCTCTTCACCTATTCTGAAATCCGGTTCTCCAATATAGATGATATCTCCATGAATGTGGTATAGATTGTTTCCTGATTTTCGGACTCTGAACTCATGTTTGTGGTCTGTGAATGTTCTGGCAAGTGATTCGAGGACTTTTATTATGGCACTCATGCTCTCATATTATCTGTATCAACTCATTTCTTGGTAAATCGCACATACCGAGAATAATCTGCATAACTGTTGTTCTTGCCTGCCCCTCGTAAAGCGCATCAATGACGGCATCTTTTGCCGCATCTATTACTGGATTTTCTCCAATTCCATGTTTACTGTATGACAAAACGAGATTTGCCCAGTTAATCAGATTTCTTGTTGGTATGCCAATTGTAACAACACTCTTCCCGCTTTTAGCATCAACTCTGACTTTATTTGCTGTCTCGACAAGCAAACTTGCAAGTTCATATTTGATGCCACACCTCTCAATGAGAAGCTCAACCTCTGCTTCCCTGTTTTTCAATCCAAGATAATCGAGAATGATTACGGAAAATCTGCCTTCAACGGCAGCATCCAGTCTGTTAACGAAGTAAGCACCACCCCTATTTAACGTTGATATAATATACAGATTCTCGGGGATTCCTCTTATAACCTCGTCTCTTGCCTCTATTGTAACCTGACATCTGTAGTCTGCAGCTTCCAGCAAAATTGCCTGACTTCTCGGTTCCATTCTGTTGATTTCATCCACAAGCAGAACACATTCTCTCTCCTGACTGCATAGCAGAGCTTTTGTAAGTGTGCCATCAATCCAGATAATATCATTTCCGGCAATCGTGGGTCTGCCTATTAAATCAGCAGGATTAAGCGTGTATCTGCCCTGAATTGTGAATAGTGGTAGCTTTCTTTTTGCTGCGAAGAACTCCGCAAGCATCGTTTTTCCACAGCCTGTTGGCCCTTCAATCCTCCATCTGCCTCCTTTTACAGACTTGAACTTCTTCAACTCGTTACCCTGTTCATAATATACATCGTTTATGCGAGGGATTCTTGCATCCCACTCGTAATTTCTCTCGAGCATCATTTGTCCATGATTGAATTTCATCATTCATCAGATTTTTGGTTTGATTCAATTGCTCACCGATTAATTCAATTTAACACTACTTCAATCCTTTTGCGTGAGTGATTATATGTTTCAAAGAATCCCTGATAAGTTTTATCCCAAGCTTAACTGCTTTTGGAGAACCGGGCAGGCAGAAAACAACTTTATCTTCAATGAGACATGCAAAAGTCCTTGAAAGAATGGCTGGAGCTCCAACATCGATGTGGCTCAACATTCTGTAAATTTCTCCAAAGCCATCGATTTTTTTTGTCATTACTGGCTCGATCGCCTCAACCGTGACATCAGTCGGTGTGATTCCTGTTCCACCTGTTGTAATCACCGCATCATTGTTTTTGAGCAGGTCAACGACCTCAGACTGTATTCTTATCATATCATCAGGGACAAGTCTGTACTCAGTGATTTCACATATATCCGAGAGTTCCTGAACTACTGTTTTGCCTGATTCATCATCTATTTTATCAAGAGAGTCAAGATTCCTAACCTCACCGTAAGTTTCGTACTTGGAGGTAGAAATTGTAAGCACTGCAACCCTGATATGGATATCAGCCTCATGCATCAGAACCAGTCCTCCAGCGTCATCTGGCTGACTTCAAGCTCCCTTAACTTTTCCATTGCTTTCTTAACCCTATCTTTGCTGAAATCATGTTCTTCGCACAGAAATTCAATTATTTTCATCTCGTTCGGGCTTCTGAATTTAATACTGTATTCCTCGAGCACGGGAGGTTTGATGAAAAAGTTTCTTATCTCCTCAATGTTATTCAGAGGTAAGCCAAGACTCGATAGAGCATCAAATATGTTTTTCTGCTCTTTTATCAATTTAAGAGCTTTTTTAACGCCTATCCCTTTGACTCCCTCATTGTAATCAGTCCCCACCAGCAATGAGATATCAATCAGCTGTTCTCTCGTTAAATTCAGGTTTTTCAGGTTCTCATTCAGGTCAATAATCTCAGGTTTAACATCTATGTAAATGTTCTTCCCCGGTAACTTCCTCTTTCCAGTAATCGCAAGATTCCTTGCAAGTTTTGGACTTCCAAAAAGTATTGAATCGTAATCCTGACTTCCAGTAAAATTAACATCTCCCCTCTCACACATATAAGCTGCCTGAGCTTCTCCTTCAGAGGGTGCCTGAACGCTTGGAATTCCCATGTAACTGAGCAACTCCGTAGACGATTCTATTATGTAGTCATCGATGGATGCAGCTGCCTGTGCATATTTTCTTGCATCCCTCTCTCCCCTTTCCACAGCAGCTTTCCATTTCTCTCTCATTTCTATTCTTCTCTCTCTCCTTTCTTCAATTTCTCTTTTCTTGAAAACAGGAGGTTCTCCATCAAAAACAAAAACAGGCTTTATACCTGCTTCTATCATATTGGTGAGTCTGTAAAAAATTCCAGAGAGATGAGATGTTATTTTACCATTGGAGTCTTTTAGAGGTGTCCCATCAGGCTGTCTGATGATGGAGATAAACTGATAAATTGCATTGAATGCATCAATGGCTATTCTTCTCCCTGTAAAGTAGTGTATATCCACTTTCTGCTTCTCCAGAATGTCCCCGATATCAGCCCCCATTTTTACACCATGCGGATATTGCAACCTGTTCTAATAAATTTTCTGTGGTAATTCAGCAATTCAATAACTCGCTTTTTCATATTCCTTTTTCAGGTTACTCTTACTATAGCCATGATCAATGAAGTCCCACGGTAGTTCTATATCAACATCAATTTGCTTCAAGCAATCCCTGAATTCCCGAATTTTTACGCCTTTGAGCGCTCTTCCAACCTTCTCATCGCCTCTCGAAAGAATTGTTTGAATTGCAAACCTGTCAACATTTGCAGCCTCAACATTCACTTTCAATTTTCTCAATTCTTTTCTCAGGAAGTTCACTTTGTTTTTAAGGACTTTTATGTTTTCTTCAGGAGTTTTTGATTCGTCACCGCCGAATGGCAGCCATTGAAAGGGTGTATGGGGTTTTGGAACGAGTGGATTTATTGATACTGTGATTCGCGGAATGAATTTTTTAACTTTATTTACAAGCTCTATTATTGCCTTTATGTCCTCTTCTTTCTCCCCCGGTAATCCAATCATGAAGTAAAGCTTTAATTTCTGAATTTTTCTGGAGGAGGTGATCTCTACCGCGTTCAGTATATCATCCTCACTGATGCCCTTATTCACAGCCTCTCGCAGCTTTTCACTACCTGCTTCCGGAGCGAAGGTTATGCTCTTAAGCCCTCCTTTACTCACCATCTCCATAAGTTCTTCATCAACTGTATCTGCCCTCATAGAAGATGGTGAAACCATATAGCCCATGTTCAAGAGTTCAGAAATCAGTTCCTTAAACTGCGGGTGGTCAGATGGAGATGGTGCAATCAGAGCAATTTTATCGGAGTATTTTCTGTTTTCTTCTGCAACCTCAAGCAGCAAACTCAGTTTTCTCCACCGGCATGGGCTATAGAGCTGTCTTACAACGCAGAAGCGACATCTTCTCCTGCACCCCCTTCCAACCTCGAGAAGTACCGCTTCTCCGTATGCACCTGTACCAATTATCTGTGACTTTAAGTGTTCATCAAGTCTGACATATCTTCTTTTTACTTTTCCCCTGCCATCGTACAGACCTTCAATTTTGTCTCCATTCAGGATTCTATCAACGACGTCGTCTGCTTCACCGATGAAAAACGATTTAAAATGTTCTTTCAGAGGCAGTGGATTCATCATAATGCACGGACCACCTGCAATACTTTCTGCAACCTTTATAGATAATTCCACGGCTTTAAGATAATCCTCTTCATACTGAATGGTGAAAAGTCCGGTATCAAAATCCTCGAGTCTGCTTCCACTTTCAACACTCCTCTCACCATTAAAAACATCGGAATAGAATCTTTCACAGATGAAATTATTGAGAGAATTTATCTCCGAATAAATTTGCTGCAATCCCAGATTGGATATGCCCGCTTTATATCTGTTCGGATAAACTAAGGCGATTTTTTTAAATTCTTTTCTGTACTTTTTAGATAGGGGGTTGAACTCTCTTATTTCCACAATATTCTTTTGGCATTCTTTTATTTAATACTTCATCGAGTATTGAAGAACATACATTTCACAATTTGTATTTTTACGAGTTACATATTCAACCTGAAAAATTAATAGATGGTATAATTATCCGAAATCAAATATGCGGGGGGAGGGATTTGAACCCTCGGACCCCTGCAGGACTAGACCCTCAATCTAGCGCCTTTACCTGACTCGGCAACCCCCGCACAGGATTTATGACCTTTTTCATCTTGTTAAGGTAGTACCTGAGTACTGCCTTTCTGATGCAACGAGAGCGTTGCACTCGTCACCCCCGCACAGGATTTATGACCTTTTTTCATCT
>MTMJ01000096.1 GCA_002010045.1 Archaeoglobus sp. JdFR-22
GGGATCGCGGGTTCAAATCCCGCCGGGTCCGTCATATCATGGGTCAGTAGAAATTTTAAAATAGGATAAACTAGGATCATCTTTTATGGCATACAAGAGCTGGAAGAGTCTCAAGGTTGATGAAAAATGCATAAAAAATTGGGCATCCGATCTTAATCCAAACACAGCAAGAAATTACGTTTATTATTTTCTCAAGTATCTGGAATGGGTTAAAAGCAAAGGATACTGGCAGAAAGCTGAAGAAATGATTGAAGATGCCAAAAAATTAATTGAAGAGGAAAGGTACAGCCACCTTGACATCTTGCTCTCTTACATCAAATCCCTGAATACAGGAATGAGTGACAGAAAAAACAGATATCTGGCTGTAAGAAGTTTCTATGAATACCACAGGGTTCCATTACCAAAACCTTCAAGAACTGAGTCTGCGAGATGCTTCAGACCCTCAGAACTTGATAAGAGGAGGGCAATAGACATCAAACCACTTGAAGTTGGAGAGGTGAGAAAGGTAATTCTGAATGCAACACAGCCTTATAAAGCTGCATTGATGGTTGTTTTCCAGAGTGGAGTGAGTCTTAACGAGTTTAACCAGTTCAACACGATTGGGTGGGAAAGAGTTGTTGAGAGACTTGATGAGGATGGACCGATAAAGATTGATCTGGTGAGAGAGAAAACGAGCAGGTTCAATGTTAGAAAGTACTACACCTTTATTGGTGAAGATTCAAAGATCTTGATAAGAGACTGGCTGAAGATGAAGCCTGCCGAATCAAATGCCCTCTTCATCGTCTTCAACAAAAACAAAAGGGACTGGGTTCCCTTGACTGGAAGGAACTTAGGCAATTACCTCACAAAGATTGCCAGAAAAATTGGACTCATAAAGCCCAATGGGATGAACAGGTATCACATACATTTGCATGAGTTCAGGGACCTTTTCAAATCCTTGTGCACACTCCACGGAGTCAATCCAATTGCATCTGAATTCTTTTTAGGGCATACAATTGACAAACTTGGATATGATAAATCTCCACAGTACGATGAAGACTGGTTCCGTGGCGAATACATGAAGGTTGAGCCCGCATTAAACATCCTATCAAATCCAGAAGGAAAATCCGTTGATAAGATAGAGATGATTAAGGCTTTTGCAAGAAGCATAGGAGCTGAGATTTCGGAAATTAAAATAGCAAAAATGAGAGAAGAATATCCTGATGCAAGTGAAGAAGAGCTAATTGGTAAGATTATAAGGGCTGAACTTCAGGCAATGAAGAACAACAAGGAATATAAGGTTATAGGTGAGGAAGAGCTTGTCAACTTCCTTAGAGAGGGCTGGGAAATCGTTCAACCCTTAAATGGTGGTAAAATCGTAATATCAAGGGTAAAAAATGAATGAACTTGAAATTTATTTCAAAAGACTGAAAAGAGAGTTCTATCTACCAGAAGAACTTCAATTGAGATGGATACCCGACAATACCTGCCCTTATCGTGGTTGTGTAAGCGGAAACATCATTTACATTTTTGATGAAGATTTAAATCAGGCAAAGGAAACATTACTGCATGAAATCCTAGATTTGTTTGTGACCAAGCTCTCCTTTATTATAAAAGAGCCTAAGATAGCCAGAACAAGACAGACATATGAGCTAAAAGAAGTTGTTGTGGAAACTTTAAGAAAGAAGATGAAAAATTTTGAGAGACCGCTATTGATTGATAAAAGTCAGATAGGTCAGGTAATTGGATCAGAGATAATTGTTTTTCCAGCTAAAAAAGCAACAAAAGAGGATGTTGAGAGAGCAAAGGAAAAGCTCAGAAAGCTGAGAAAGTAATTTTTAAAATTTTTTTAAAAAATAAAAAAATTTTTTTATTAAAGTCTCCACCACCGGCCATCGGGTCCACAACCAGATCGAATGGTTCTGTGTAGTACCACAGCAGGTTCTCAACTATCTGCCCAAGAATTCTTCCAGGATAATCCATACCGTAGCGAGGGTCACATTGCTGGAATCTCCATACGTTGTAGAGTTGAAGAGAGTCTTTCAGAAATAAGTTCATTTTTGAAGTTTTGTATATAGTTACTAACTGTTTTTTGAGTGATATCAAAGCCTTAGCAACATCCTCCTGAGCAGGATAGCTAAGATAATCGAGATAAAAACTCAATAGCCTTCTACTTTCTTTTTTGGCTTGATGCGTTGCTATGCCAAATAGACAATGCTACGTATTTGAATTACTGAACCTTAAAATTTCTTACCCTTTAATTTTCAAGAATGAGGATGATTTAACTCCTTAGCAAACCTCTCAAAACCGTAACCCTTCATACCAAGCTCACTGGTGCAATTGATTCCATTTTTCAGGATCTTTATCTATGAGCAAGTATTGAAAACCTATTCCTCCGATGTACTCGTTAACTTCAATATTATAATCGTTTTCTCCTTTTACATCTGGAATTTCAAATGTTAGCGTAAATTCGTCCTTAATCTTCAAACGATCTACTGAGGCCATTTTAACAACTCCAAATATTCATCCCTCAGGAGATATTTAACAATTAACAAAGTAGAATCCAGTCTCGTTTACACTGCCACATCAGTAGCAATTCTAATCGATTAACCTAATTTTGCTTGGTAATATCGAATTTCTCTTTCCATAAGTTCAATCTCGGGAGCGCCCAAATCTTTAGATTCTTTTACAATATCTTTCATACGTTTTAGCTTCCTCTTCATCTCTTCTATATGAGTTTCTATCTCAGAAAGGTCTTCCACATACATACTAATATCCGTTAGAATTTTGATTTTAGTTATACTCGCACCGTGCTCTTCTACTGGAGGTTCAACAACCATCCATAAGTTATCTCTCTTCCATATTTCACAACCTTTGGGAGCCGTTTTGTTGCCTATCTCCTTCTGTATATCATCTATTTCATTCATTTTCTTTGCAAATTCCTTCAATAGCTCTACATACCTGTCAAAATTCTTGGAGTTCATGTCTTACCATGAAATTCAATGGTATATGTAAGTTCTCATTTGTAAGTAAACTCTTGTCGATATCTAAGGAACCTATCTTATATTTACCCACAGGACCAAAGAGATCCCAAAATTGTTGAATCTAAACTGACTTATGCATGTTATTAAAGCAAGTACTTAAAAATTTCCTTCATAAGCATTACCCCTCTGAGATCAGGCAAAATTATAAAACCCGAAATAAGATCATTGTCATGGAACTGCTCGAGATTGAAAATGAATGGATTGAGATAAGAGAAATAGTCTTTGAAGCTCTGGATAAACTTCCCCAAGATGTTCATAAATGGGCTTTAGAGAATCTTTACTTTCTGTATCCGCCAGCTGTCTTCTCAGAGTCTATTAAGAATCTGAGCTCCAAGAAGGGGATTGTCTTCATCACAGAAAAAATAAAAGATTACTCTGAAGAGGAGCAGGCATACCTGATCGCACATGCTATAGCTCATCGCAAGCTGAACCACAGTATAAGGCTGAGAGAAGAGGAAGCAATAAGGCTGGAAAGAGAAGCGGATGAGCTTGCATTCAGCTGGCTTCCTTTCAAAGTTATGAAAAGGCTTATAGAGAAAGGATGGAAGAGGTGTGACAAGACAGGAATATGGTATCATCCAAGGCATGAAATGTGCATTCAGTCTGCATTCTCAATCTACCTTTTTCACTAATTTTTAATTTTTAAGATGATAAAATCTCAGAGAACTTTTTGAGCAAAAGAACAACTTTCTTTCCCTTCTCAGTAAGAAAGTATTTATTTTCCTTTCTCTCAACTAAACTGTGTTCAAGAAGTGCTTTCAGATTTCTGTCAACAACACCAGGATTCAATCTCACTTCAAACATGAGCTCTGAGAAACCTAATGGTTTGCTAAGGGTCATCAGTATCCGTAACAGACCACTCTTTGATATCATTTTCAGGTATTTCTCTTGTCTTTCAGTAAGTATCATAATTTTAATTTAAATTTCTTATATTTTTCACTTTCTGATTCTATCAGCGTAATATCTGAGTCTTTTTCCGGCTTCAGCTCCATTTTCAATTGGCTTATAGACAAAATTCGGTTATTGCAAATCCTCTAAATGGTCAATGCTTTATAGGTAAACGTTCCAATGCAACAAACCTGCCAAGTTGGTGCTCCTCAATCTCACGAACATTAGCTTTTGGCTTTCTTCTGCCAAATGCAAACTTCTTAGCCTCAACTATAACCTCACAATATTGCGGACATCTCCCATTAACAAGGATGTTAGAATAATAGCATACCTCGTAGTTTGTGCACTCAAGTGTTCTTATCTCTCCTTCCTCACTCAGACTCACAACTGCCTGGAGTGTGGGAGAACAGGAAACGATGAAATACCTGATTTTGGACATAAACTTAATTGAATTTCAATTTAAATAATCTTTATTAAAAGATGATAATGAAGTTTAACTGAACCTTGATTTTTAACTAATAACTTACACGTTGATCTCCAAAGGTTCCCAACTTCCACACTCTTCTTCCTTTAATCCCAGCTCACATTTTCTTTTTCTTAAGTCAACTGGTTGTTTTTCATCAGGTTCAGAGTGAATGCAGCTCACACATCTACCATGCCTTCTTGCCAAAGCTGTTAATGCCTTCTCAACATCCCTTTTCATCAGCACGTAAGCTTGAAGAACTGTATGAGTGCTGTAATTTTCTTCTGATATAACATTCTCAGCATTTCTGATGTAAGCTTTAACAATTTCCCCCAGCCTCATCAGTAAAAATTGATTTCAGTCAAAATATTGCTGTCGGAAAAGAGTTGATGAGAAGATGTTTTTAATGGTAATAATAATTTGTATACAAATTTTAAACTTTAAATAATAAATTGAATGATAATAATAATTATTAGATTTCAGGGTGGTTTGTATGCACCTCAGCAACTTAATAAACCAGGTGAATGGGCATGTATGCCTTCTTTACACAACAGTTAACGAATTCCTTGAGGTTGCTATCCCATACATCAGGGAGGGAATTGAGAGAAATGAGTACTGCATTCTGATTTCTGACAATGGACTGGATACTGATATCTCAGAAACTGAAGTGATTGGACGTGAAGAAGAGTTAGTAAATTTGAGGGAGAATTACGAGAATGCAATAAAGAATGGTTACACTGGTCTGAGGATTGTGGGAGATTTCGAAAATGTGGATTGGGAGAGGCTTTCTGCTTATGAAGAAAGCATTAGAGCTGAGGAATGTGAACTTATAAATGGAAATGGAGATGAAATTGTAGGTGGAAGTTTAAGTTTAAGTGGAAGTGTAAATGGAAGTGCTAACTTCCTATGCTGCTACAGTCCTGACGATGCATTCAAGGTTGCAAATGCAGTATGCAACCATGAGCAGATTGTTGTGAAAAAGAACGGTGTCTGGACAGTTTTGAGAAAAGAGTGTAAAGAAAAGGAGAAGATAAGACTGGAGAAAGATGGATACAGAATTGCCGTTGAGAATGCGAATGAGGGGATAGCTGTTGTTCAGAAAGGAATAATACGCTTCATCAATCCTGCCCTCACAAGAATGACCGGATATACTGCTGAAGAAGTTCTTGGCAGACCATTCACAGACTTTCTGCCTGAAGAAGATGCAAGGGAGCTGATGGAGAAGCATTTGAGGAGGATGAAAGGGGACTTCAATGGAAGCTATCGTTTCAGGGTGTTTAACAAAAATGGAGGTGTGAGATGGTTTGAGATAAATGCTGTTCCTGTTGAGTGGGAAGGAGGAAATGCAACTCTGAACTTTCTCAGAGATGTCACGGATGAGATGATTTTTGAGCAAAAGCTGAGGGAGAGTGAGGAAAAGTTCAGGGCTATATGCGAGGCAGCAAGAGATGCGATAGTTTTGATTGATGAGGAAGGAATAATAAGGTACTGGAACTCATCTGCTGAGAGAATTTTTGGATACAGGAGTGATGAGATTGTTGGGGAAAGTGTTCAGGTGCTTGTTCCGGAGTGCAAGGCTGAGAAGTTGAGAAGTGGAAAGTGTCCCGAAGCATTCAGCATCTACGCCATCCGGAAAGGTGGAAGAAGGATTCCAATTGAGGTTTCCCTCTCCACCGTTAGCATAGCAGGTAAAGTGAATGTAATTGCGGTTGTGAGGGATGTTAGCGAGAATGTTGAGGTTTTCGGGCAGCTCGCAGCAAATCTTACCCAGTTTGAGGTCTCTGCAGACAGGCTCAGGAATCCACTTGCTGTTATAATGACCTCTCTTGAGCTTGTTAATGAGATCGGGAAGGAGAAGGTTTTGGACATAATTGGAGAGCAGGCAAGAAGGATGAAGGATGAGGTTGATGGCCTCAGAAACGAAGAACTGAGAACGTACAGACTGATTGAGAAAATGAGAGGTCAAAATGAAATTTATGATATTAGACTTGGATAGAGAATTTGCCAGCAACTTCAAAGCAATCATGAATTTCAGTGGGCATGAAGCGGAGCTTGTAAATTTTGATGAGCTCAAAGAAATTGATTCAAATCCCGATGTTGTCCTGCTCGACATAATGATGGGAATCAGGGGTAACTTGCTTGCTAAGTTGAAAAATCGCAGATTGGTTTTGCTTTCATCAGTAAAACTCTCAGATTCTGAAATTGAATACTTGAAGAGCAAATACGGCATATCAGATTACATAGAGAAACCTGTATCGTTTCCTGACTTTTTGGAGAGGATGAAAAACTTTTGAGGTGAAAAATGAGGATACTCATAGTTGACGATTCCCAGTTCATGAGAAAGTTACTGAGCAAGATTATTCATCAGCATGGCTACACAGTAGTTGGAGAGGCTGAGAACGGAGCTGAGGCTGTGACAAAGGCAAGAGAGCTTAAACCTGATATAGTAATGATGGATATTGTTATGCCGGTAAAGGATGGAATCAAGGCAACGGCTGAAATAAAGAAATCAAGCAATGTTAAGGTTTTGATGTGCACTTCAGTAGGGCAGGAAGAGATGATGAAGCAGGCTATAAAGGCTGGAGCTGATGGCTACATCACAAAACCATTCCAAGGGCAGAAGGTTATCGAGGCGATACAGAGTGTGGTAAGCTGAGTTCTCCATTCAAGCTCAAGCTCAAATTTATCACGACTTAGTCGAGTCAGAAGCTTAATAAAAAGAAGACTGTATTCCCCATTTTGTAGTTTGTTCAGATTATCTGCTCGAATGATCAGTTTCCTTTATGTATCTCTTTCCAACTTCAAATTAAACTACTTTTCCAGTTCATTGTCTTTATGTTCATACCTTCTTTTCTTGAATTCGCATTTAGTTTTCTTTCCGGTGATGCAATCGTTGTGGTATTCGCAATTATAACACGTTTCAATTTCTTCATTCATCCCGGCTCAACCTCACTCCCAAACCTCAACTCACCTCACATGCCGAAAAAGATAAAGATGCTTAGAGATACTCAATCCATAATAAAGATTTTTCTCAAGTGTCAAGCATTCTCCTTACAACTTTCAATCCCAATATTCTTCTTTATCCCAGTCAAACTGGAACAAACTGAACCTCTTCGTAATCAATCTCAGGATTGCTGAACACAATTCTCACGTTGAAGGATTTGATATCCCCATTGCTATTCAGAGATACATTGTAGACTTCTATGTCAGCATATGAACCATGAGAAGCATAAAGAGCTTTGACCTGTTCATTCAAGGCATCAGCATACCTCATAAATGCTTCAGGATTGTTAGCATTATCTTCCGCTATTTTCTTGAGTTCATCAATCATATCCCTGAGGTTCTCAATTTCGTGAGAGGAAGAGGAAAGCTGAGAGTAAGCAGATTCATTCCCTGCAAGTATGTTCTGAGCATAAAGTAATGAGAGTGAGGCAAGCAGTATGGAGATGATTACTGCCAGTATCACTATTATCTGACCTTTATCATCCTTTATTATACGCTTCATACTATACCCTCCATAATACGAGTTTCACCTCCAGAACAACCGGATACTGCATATCCGGACTGTATTCAATACCACCAGATTCGTTGAAGAAAAATGGAGAGTTTACAAGTTCGCTATTCTGAAAAACTATGTATTTTGATACAGAAACTGTGTCTTCAGTGTATTCTCTTTCAACAATCGGATGTGTTTGGAATTCATCACTGGATG
>MTMJ01000013.1 GCA_002010045.1 Archaeoglobus sp. JdFR-22
TGTCAATGTCCTTTTGATTGGGATGGTTGTAGCTGTTGGTATAAGAGAAAAGAGAGTCTTGCAGAGGTTGGCTGAGATGTGAGTTGGCAAGTACCTTATAACACTTAATTCCGAATTTTTTACCATTTTCAGCCATAATTTTGTCGTTTGTTATCAGAATTGAATCTGTTAATTTGGCTGTTGCAATGAAGTAAGAATCTATAGCCCTACAATGCGTTTTTACAGATACACTAAAAGCGACTTCATGAATAACCTCTTCCTTAATAGTAGTTACCTTTTCCTCAATGTCTTCAAGTATTTCTATAGTTTTGGATTCATTAAATTTTCTCCTGAGAATTCCACCAGTTCAATGTCAAACAAAAAAGGTCCATAAAGATTAATGTCTTTTTCAGAGATCGTATCCATAAATGATTTAGCAACGTAATGTTTTCTATTATCAAATTTCACTAAAAAATCCACAAAAACAGATGTATCAATTACAATCATATTCTCTCTTCAATGAGAATTTGTGATAAATCAACATCAGATTCAGTAATATACTTCTCCAGAAGTTTTGAAATGTTCTTTGAAGTTTTATCTACTATCTTTACTTTTAATTTCTCCCCTTCCTTTAAAGCAGTAGCATAGCAAACTAAACCCTGATTCTCTCAAGCTGCTGGAGAAGAGTAACACCCACTCCCATGCATTTAATCTCCTCACAGAGTCTGTTTGAAGGCTTTCCGTGATAGAAGATAACATGCTCCGGGTTGCAGTGTTCAATCATACCAACTATTCCATTATAATCGAGGTGGTCGCTGACGACAATTCTGGGATACCAGTAAAATCTTTGAGCGGTCAGGATATACCTTCTGCCCCATGTGTTTTGCAGCGACCTTGGAGACACCAGCTTTACATCCGCCTCATCACCATTCTCCACATTAATTCCAAGCGAATTGCAGATTTTATGAATTTTTGGCTCAGCAGAGACGTAGTATCCTGCTCTGTTTAAAATTTCAGCAATCCTCTGTGCCTTACCGATGGGATACACCCCGTAAGTTGAGTGTTTTGCCTCATCAACAACTTTTTCAATCTCCTCTTCGAATATGTCTTCGGGATTACCGTATGTGGCTTCCGTAACAAGAACATCACATTTTGGAAGTTTGGAGTAGTTCTTTACATCCCCCGTCACAAGAACTCTCGATTCTGACTCTATAAAAAAAGCGGAAGAACCGTAGATGTGTTCTGTCGGATAAGTCTTCATTTTCAAACCATCAACCTCTATATTCTCTCCCACCTCAAATACACTGCCTGAGAACTCTCTTGATGTGGTTGCTTCAAGGATGGATGCTGTCTCCTTAGATGCAATTGCATTGGGATTCCTCATATTGTTCTGTCCATAGTGGTCGGTGTGCGCATGTGTAATCAAATTGTAACCATAACTGCTTGAGGAGGAATCAATGTGAAAATCGGTATTAAATCTCAATGTCAAATGGACTCTAACTTTACCTTTTTCTATCCTTCGAAATGGCAGAAAACCATAATTTTCGAGGATGAAAAGGGAATTCATTATTTTCTCCTCTTCTTAAAGCAAATCATGCAGTCCTTGCACTTCTCTCGAATTTTCTTGCTCATCAGGACAGCTTCACCATGCAACTATAAAATTTTTGTTCCTTTTTTCAGTAAATTATTCCAAAATATGAATTATATTAGATCTTTATGAATTACTGCTAAGAATCTCTAAGGTATCAGAGAATGAAAAGAATATATAGAGAAAAGATGGTAAGTTGAACAGAATTTGAAAAATAAAACATATGTCTAAATCCATAACAAGGTTAGTAACATCATATGTAATCTAATTGGTGGTTATAAATGATTACAGAAGCAGACACTTGCCGCAAATATGTATTACCCAAATTATACGAAGCTGGTTGGTCTGACGACCAAATCAGCGAACAGAAGACATTTACTGATGGACGAATAGTTGTAGTTGGTAATAAAGTACAAAGGAGAAAACCTAAAAGAGCTGATTACATCCTCCGAATTTCCAGAAACTTCCCAATTGCAGTTATTGAGGCAAAAGCAGCATACAAAAAGCCCGGGGATGGATTACAGCAGGCAAAAGAGTATGCAGAAATTTTGGGTCTTAAGTTTGCTTACTCAACCAATGGACATGGAATAATTGAGCATGACTATATTACGGGATTGGAGAAAGAACTGGATAGATTTCCTTCACCAGAAGAATTATGGAATCGATTTAAAGAAAGTGAAGGAATTGCCTCAGATATAGAAGATAAATTGTTACTATCTTATTTTAACCTCCCCGGAAAACAACCAAGATATTATCAAGAGATAGCGATTAACAGAGCAGTTAAAGCTGTTCTCCAGGGAAAAAGAAGGATACTACTCACATTAGCTACAGGTACCGGTAAAACCTATATCGCTTTCCAGATAATATGGAAGTTATGGAACGCCAGATGGAACCGAACAGGAGAATACAGAAAGCCCAAGGTTCTTTATTTAGCAGATAGGAATATCCTTATAGATGACCCTAAAGACAAAACGTTTGCGGTTTTTGGTGATGCGAGATGGAAAATAAAAGGAAAAGTAGTAAAAAGCAGAGAAATTTACTTTTCCACTTATCAGGCAATAGCAAGAGATGAAAGAAGACCAGGATTGTATAGAGAATATCCTCCCGATTTCTTTGATTTGATTATTGTTGATGAATGCCATAGAGGTAGTGCAAGAGACGATAGCAACTGGCGGGAAATTCTTGAATACTTTTATCCGGCAGTCCAGATCGGAATGACCGCTACACCCCTAAGAGAAGATAATCGCGATACGTACCGTTATTTTGGAAATCCTATTTACACATACAGTTTAAAGCAGGGTATTGAAGATGGTTTTCTCGCACCATATAGGGTTCACAGGATTGTTACATCCGTTGATGCTACAGGATGGAGGCCCTATAAAGGGCAAGTTGATAAATATGGTAGAGAAATTCCGGATGGAGAATATAGCACAAATGATTTTGAAAGAATTATCTCTCTAAAAGCGAGGACAGAGGCTGTGGCAAAACACTTGACTGAATACTTAAGAAGTACAGACAGGTTTGCAAAGACTATTGTATTTTGTGTTGACCAAGAACATGCTGAACAAATGCGAATGGCATTGAACAATTTAAATTCAGATCTCGTTAAAGAATATCCTGGTTATGTTGTCCGTGTGGTTTCTGAAGAAGGTAAAGCGGGTAGAGGGCATCTTGAGAAGTTCATGGATGTAGAGACTAAGACACCGGTAATAGTTACTACCTCTAAGTTACTAACCACTGGTATTGATGCTCCGATGTGCAGGAACATTGTAATATTCAGAGTTATAAACTCCATGACCGAATTTAAGCAGATAATTGGGCGTGGAACTCGAGTTAGAGATGATTATGGAAAATTATACTTTAATATTTTGGATTATACTGGAAGTGCTACCAGATTGTTTGCCGATCCGGAATTTGATGGTGAACCAGCGTTAATTACAGAAGAGGAGATAGATGGTGCAGGAGAATTGATCGAAGGGTCTTATGAAATTATTCGAGATGAAGAGATTTTGACTGTTAGTGAGGATTTAGAAGAATATCGATCTACCAAACCAATATTATCTGATGATTCTGAAGGAGAACCCAGAAAATACTATGTTGACGATGGCACAGTAGAAATTGTAGCTAATGTTGTGTACGAGCTGGACCATGACGGAAAACGTCTTCGTGTAATTAAATATACGGATTATACGAAAGATCAAATAAGAAGTATGTACACTTCAGCTGCTGAACTAAAATCAAAATGGAGCGATTCGGAACAAAGGAGGGTGATCATTCAGATGTTGGAAGAAAAAGGTATCTCTTTCGAACATCTTGCAGAGGTAACAAAACAATACGATGCTGATCCTTTTGATTTGCTCTGTCACGTGGCATTTAACGCGCCACTGCGAACAAGAAGAGAACGGGCTGAGATGGTGAGAAAAAATAAACAAGATTTTTTTGAAAAGTACGGGGATATGGCAAAAGAGATACTAAATGAAATTCTTGACAAATATGTGGAATATGGTTTAGCACAACTTGACGATATGGATATTCTAAAAGTACCCCCCGTATCCGAACATGGGAATGTAATGGAGATAGCTGAAGCCTTTGGAGGAGTTAATGCACTTAGAAGTGCGTTGTCAGAACTTCAAAATCTTATTTATGCTTATTAGGGGGGGTGTGTAAGATGGCGAAAAAGAAGGAGAAAACTCCAAAAACAACAGCACAGCAGTTGGCAAGCATTATCAAGTCATGTAGAGATATAATGAGAAAAGACAAAGGATTAAGTGGCGATCTTGACCGCCTTCCTATGCTAACTTGGATTATGTTTCTTAAATTCTTGGATGATATGGAGAAAATAAGAGAAACTGAGGCAGAACTAAAGGGTGAAAGATATAAACCTGCGATTGAACCGCCTTATCGCTGGCGGGACTGGGCTGCGAAAGAAGATGGAATAACTGGTGACGAACTTATAGCCTTTATTAACAATGATGAGGCAGTAAGACCTGATGGATCAAGAGGACCTGGCCTTTTTGCCTATCTCCGTTCATTAAGAGGAGATGATGGTTCAGACAGACGAGATGTAATAGCCACTGTATTTAGAGGCACAATAAATAGGATGATTAATGGCTATCTCCTTAGAGATGTTATAAATAAGGTCAACACTATCAATTTTACTTCATCTGAAGAGATACATACTCTTTCCCACCTCTATGAAACTATGTTAAAAGAGATGCGAGATGCAGCAGGAGATTCCGGGGAATTCTATACACCAAGGCCAGTGGTTCGCTTTATAGTGGAAGTTATTGACCCAAAACTTGGGGAAAAGGTACTTGACCCAGCAGCGGGTACCGGTGGCTTTCTGGTTGAAGCTTTTGAACACCTGAAAAAACAGTGTAAAACCACTGAAGATTACGAGATATTGCAGAAACGTTCCATTTATGGTGGAGAAGCAAAGCCGTTGCCTTACTTGCTCTGCCAGATGAATCTTTTATTGCATGGGCTTGAGTATCCACAAGTTGACCCTGGTAACTCACTCAGGTTTCCACTGAGAGAAATAGGCGACAAGGATAGAGTGGATGTAATTATAACCAATCCACCCTTTGGTGGGGAGGAGGAACCCGGAATACTGAGTAATTTTCCAGAAGATAAGCGTACCGCTGAAACTGCCCTTTTGTTTTTACAGCTTATAATGAGGAAACTAAGAAGATCTATTGGGGGGCAAAAAGGCGGAAGGTGTGGGATGGTCGTTCCCAATGGTACTCTCTTTGGAGATGGTGTTTGCGCTCGTATCAAAGAGGAATTACTTAATAAATTCAACCTTCACACAATAATTCGCCTTCCAAAAGGAGTTTTTGCGCCTTATACGGATATAGAAACTAATCTCCTTTTTTTTGAAAGAGATGGACCGACAAAGGAGATATGGTACTATGAAGTGCCACTACCAGAAGGTAGAAAGCAGTACACAAAAACAAAGCCCATGAGGTTTGAGGAGTTCAAGCCTGTTATTGAATGGTGGCACAATAGAGAGGAAAATGAGCATGCATGGAAGGTACCGGTCGAAGATGTGATAAAAAACAACTACAACTTAGACATCAAAAACCCCAACAAAGCAAAGGCTGAAGAGTACAGGCCACCGGAAGAGATTGTAGCCAGTATCATTGAGAAAGAAAAGAGAATTTTTGAACTTATGCAAGAGATACAGGCGCAGATACGTAAAGGGTGGGGAGATGCAGAGTAAATGGCCGATGGTTAAGTTGGGGGATGTACTAAAATTTTCCAGAGAACCTATAGAAATAAACCCGTTAACAATTTATAAACAGATTACCGTTAAACTCCATCACAAGGGAGTGGTTTTAAGAGGCGAGAAAAACGGACAGGAAATAAAATCTAAGCAATATCGTGCCAAGGCAGGTCAGTTTATAATCTCAAGAATTGATGCCAGAAATGGGGCTATGGGTCTCATTCCTCCCGAACTTGATGGTGCTATAGTAACTAATGATTTTTTACTTTATGATATAGATAAAACTAAGCTTTTACCAAAATATTTTGATTACCTAACAAGTACTAATAGTTTTGTAGAAAAATGTGTTATAGCAAGTGAAGGAACAACAAATAGAGTTCGACTAAAGCCAGAAAAATTCCTTAAAATCGAAATTCCTCTTCCACCTCTAGAAGAACAAAAGCGCATTGTTGTCAGAATTGAGAGCCTGATGACAAGGATTGAAGAGGCGAGAAAACTTAGGGCAGAATCGGTAAAGGAGGAGGAAGAGGTTTTTAATTCAGAAATAAATAAAATTTTTTGTGCTCTTTCAAAAGAGTACAAAAACCAAAAAATAAGAGATGTAGGTCAGATAGTTAGAGGGAAAGGGCCGATTTATTTTGAGGGGTCAGGCTGTAAAGCAATAAATCAGAAATGCGTGAGATGGAATACCATAGACCTTAACTATGCAAAAGAAGTAGACATAGAGTGGGTTAAAAATCTTCATCCAAAATATTTAGCAAATGAGGGAGACATTTTAGTAAATTCTACGGGAGAAGGTACTATCGGAAGGGCAGCTGTTGTTCCTAAAGGATGGTCAAGATTGCCCTTTGATTCACATGTTTTGGCGATAAAACTGCAAAATAGCGAAGTAATTGCCGAGTATATTGTATATTTTATCAGAAGTCCTCAAGGACAATTAAAAATAGAAGAAAGTAAAGGAGCTAAAACTACAAAACAAACAGAACTAGGTGTTAAAAAATTAGGCAATATTTCTATACCCCTTCCACCCCTCCCAATCCAACGCCGCGTTGTCGCCTATCTTGATTCCCTTCAGGCGAAGGTGGACGAGCTGAAAAAATTGCAAGAGGTGGCGGAGCGGGAGATGGAAGAGCTTGTGCCGAGCATTCTGGATAAGGCGTTTAAGGGGGAATTGTAGGGTGAGAGAAGTTGTAGGTGGTGTGGTTATAAATGAGATTGAAGCTGAACCCCTTAGTGATTACGTTATTGACTTTCTGATGGCACAGAAAAAAGAGTGTCCATACCTAGATTTTAAATATACTATTCATATAGGGAAAAATTCAAACTTCCCGGAAATAGCCAAAGATATCTTTGCTTTCTCCAACTACGGTGGTGGTTGGATTCTAGTCGGGTGGAAAGAAGAAAAAAAGAATCAATATGTGCCAGAAGGTTTACCGGATGATTATGAAGTAGATCAAGCTACACTTCAAGAGAAATTCAATTCTTATTCAAATATACCTACTCAGATAGACTATAGAGAATTTACAATGAATATCGATGGTAAAGTGAAGAGATTTGCAGCCATATATATTCCCCCATCTTATGATATTCTGACGCCAGTTAAAGATGGCATATACAAAAAAGGAGAAAAAGAAAGAGTTGTTTTTAGAAAAGGTGACGTATTCTACAGGCGTGGAACTCAAAGCATTCCCCCCTCTGAGAAAGAATTGGAGATTATCAAAAAAAGGCTTGAGAAAGAAAATTATCGAATCTCAGTATTGAGTGGCGAACCTGACGAGGTTGATGAAACTATTTACAGCAATTTGTTTCCTGTGATTAAACTACCTGAATATGTTTATTCTGGCAAAAAAGTAGAGGAATATAGTGACGAATCTATTAAAAATCTGTTACAACAGGAAGGCATATTTCCCTGGTTCTTTTTTAAATTTAAGGAGTGGAATAAAAGAATTATTACATTTGAGGATCTGAATGACGCTGGCAACATATACAGGGAGGTAGTTGAAGAAGACACTATAACAAAAGAACCAATAGATTTATGGCTTGAAGATCCTAATAAAAATAGGGTCTCCCCATCATAACCCTCACTTATCTCAACAAAACTCAATTGAGACTACCTAAATCCGGAAACAATTAACTCCCTGAATGTGCTTCAGGCTAA
>MTMJ01000044.1 GCA_002010045.1 Archaeoglobus sp. JdFR-22
TGATGAAGTACAATCCAGACCTTGTTATACTCCTCTTCTCCAGTAACGACGTGAGATTTAACAGCATGGATTTATCAGAAGACAATTTCAGACCATATTTCGATCTAAATTGCGGAGAACTTGTTCAGGTAAAGACGCCAGCTGAACAACCTCACTCCTCGTTCAAGAGTGTTTTGAGGAGCCTGTTTCCAAAGATGTATCATTTCCTGTCTGTAACAGCAGTCGAGAATCCAGTTACAAAATCAATTCTTATCAAACTGGGTGCTATTAACGCAGATTACAATTCAACTACCATAGAAGAGAAAATACCTGTAGATTTCAAGGTATATTCAGAGGAATACGACCAGAACTGGAAGAAGGCGTGGAATATCACAGAGAAATTAATTCTTGATATGAACAACTATGTTGAGAAAAATGGCGCTGAATTTTTACTCGTGGCAGGGGCAAGCAGGGAGCAGGTACACGCTGACTGGTGGGAAGAAACTCTAAATGCGTATCCTGATATGAGGAAGGTTGGATGGGATCTCGATAAACCAAATAAAATTCTCGAGAGATTCTCGGCAGAGAATGGTATAAATTATGTCAATCTATTGCCTGCTTTTAGGGAAGAGGCAAATAAGACTGAACAGAGACTATTCTACCATTATGATGGCCACTGGAATGAATATGGCCATAGAATTGCTGCTCAGGAGATTTATGAGAAGTTGGTCAATTACCATTGACAACCTTAATGAAGTTAAGAATTGAAAAAATTATTTAATCTATTATTTAATCCATCTATAAGAGGGGATTAATTTGAAGTCAAAAGGCAAGATTATTGCATTATTGATAGGCAGAAAAGGCAGCAAAAGACTCAGAAATAAAAATCTCCTTAAAATAGTAGGCAGACACATTATGGAATACCCCATTCTTGCTGCACTGAATTCGAAGTACATTGATGCCTGTTATGTTTCGACAGATGACGAGAAAATCAAGGAGATTGCAGAGAACTACGGCTTTAAGTGGATAGAGAGACCTGAAGAACTGGCAACGGATGAGGCTCTTGCGAAGGATGTTTATATACATGCGTATAATCTGATAAGGGGAGAAATTGGCGAAGTAAAGTATATTGTATTGCTATCATGCAATGCACCCACTCTTATGGCACACCACATTGATGAGGCAATAGAGAAACTCGAGAAAAATCCGGAATACGATTCAGCGGCAACCATCTCGATTTACAATATGTGGAGCCCATTGAGAGCGTGGAAACTTGTTGATGACAAACTGAAGCCATATATACCCGAGCATCTTTACGAAGAAGTTTTTGGAAACAGAATGTTATCGAGCGATAGGGCTTCAGCAGGAAACACATACTTCATAGATGCATCTCTTTTTGTAATCAAGCCCGAAAATCTTGAGAACATTGAAAAAGGCTTGCTGCCATATCCGTGGCTCGGCAGAAATATAATTCCAGTCGAGAACTGGGGGGGCTGTGATCTTGATGTACACTGGCAGGTTCCAGTCATAGAGTACTGGTTAAGACAGCACGGATTTACTGAATATGTAACTCCATATGAACTTGAGAGAATGGAGGAAAAATGAAGGTTCTGATAACAACAACAACCTTTGCCAAGTATTCAGAGGAACCGCTGAAAATTCTGAAAGAGAATGGAATAGAATACAGGTTGAATCCATTTGGCAGGAAGTTAACTGAAGAAGAATTGATGAAACTACTGGATGAAGATGAATATCTTGGCATTATAGCCGGAACAGAACCTATCACAGCAAAAGTGATGTCTAATTCTTCTCTTAAAGTTATATCCCGTGTTGGAGTTGGGCTGGAGAATGTTGACCTTGAGGCTGCGAAAGAGCTGGGAATCAAGGTTTTCAACACACCTGAGGGAGTTACTGAGGCTGTTACAGAGCTAACAGTTGGACTGATTTTGAATTCATTGAGAAGGCTTAATTTATGTGACAGAAGAATAAGGGAAGGAAAATGGGAGAAAAAGATGGGTAACCTGTTCAGAGGAAAATTACTTGGAATTATTGGTTTCGGGAGAATCGGGCAGAAGGTGGCAGAAATTTCAAGATGCTTTGATGCTAAAGTCATCTTTCACGATATTGCAAATATTGAGTCCAGTTTTGCCAGGCAGGTTTCTCTCGATTATCTGCTTGAGAACTCTGACATAATCTCCATCCACGTCTCAGGTAAAGATGAAGTGCTTTCTAGAGAGAAGCTATCAAAAACCAAGAATGGAGTTATCTTGATCAACACCTCGAGAGGGGAAGCAGTTGACGAGAATAAGCTTTATGAGATGCTGAAAGTAGGAAAGATAGCCTATGCGGGAATTGACGTATTTAAGTCAGAACCCTACAAAGGGAGATTGGCTGAGCTTGACAACGTTATTCTCACCCCCCACATTGGCTCCTACGCACTCGAAGCGAGGATATTGATGGAGTTGTCTGCGGTTAAAAATCTGATTGAGGGTATTGAAAGTGCTTAAACAAGAAAACCACCCTAAAAGTTTAATAAATGTTTGAATATGAATTCTTAAAAATTGAGTTGTCGTTGGAGCTGAAAATAAATGAATGAAAAAGTAATTGTCTTCGGAGGCTCCGGATTTCTTGGAAGTCACGTAGCAGATGCTTTATCAGATGCGGGTTATGATGTTGTTATTTACGACATAAAACCATCTCCATATCTCAGAGATGATCAGGAAATGGTTGTCGGAGACATCCTTGATGAAAAGAAAATCATGGAAGTTACCAGGGATGCTAAATATGTCTATAATTTCGCTGCCATTGCAGATATAAGCGAAGCTTCTGAGAAACCTGTTGATACAATTAAATACAATGTCCTGGGAAATACGATTGTTCTTGATGCATGTGTCGAAAATAAGGTTGAGAGGTTTATTTTTGCAAGCAGTTTCTATGTTTACAGTAACAAGGGGTCATTCTACAGAGTCAGCAAACAAGCATCAGAGTTGATTATCGAAGCATATAACGAGAAATATGGTTTGGAATACACAATTCTCAGATACGGTTCTCTCTATGGTCCAAGAGCAGACATTCGCAACGGTATTTACAGATATCTGTATCAGGCAATTAAAGACGGGAAAATTAACTACTATGGAACAGGTGAAGAGCGACGAGAGTACATTCACGTGTATGAGGCAGCAAAGCTCAGCGTTGAAGTGTTGAAGCCAGAATTTGCAAATCAATTTGTGATTCTCACAGGCCAGCAGGTTCTCTCCGGAAAAGAGTTGCTGACGATGATAAAAGAGATGCTTGATAACAGGGTTGAGATAAATATGCTTCCGGGAAAAGAATCTCTGCATTATACAATAACACCCTATACCTTCTCTCCAAAGCTTGCAAAGAAGCTTGTCAGCAATATGTTCATCGACATAGGTGAAGGACTTGTTAGAGTTATGGAAGAAATTTACGAGAAGTTACATTCAGATTACTGCAAAGAAATAGAAAGGAGAATATGAGAGCTCTTTTTTTAAGCCACGTAATAGATGAAAAGACTCCTCTTTATGCGGGAAAGAATGACATCAATCTTGGCAATAATCTATTCACCATGCCATACCACACCGGGACACATATTGATTCTCCCGCTCATTTTATTGAGGAAGGTAGATCTGTAACAGATTTTAAAGCTGAGGAATTGATTTTCTCGAGAATCTGCCTCATAAATGTTAATGCTGAAGGGGGTTACATAATATCTCCCGCAGATATACGAGATGAGATTAGAGATTGTGATCTACTCCTGATAAAGACTGGATTTGAGAAACACAGAAATGAAGATATGTACTGGAAGAACTCACCGGGGTTGTCACCTGAACTTGCTACGTGGCTGAAGGAGAATGTCAAATCAATCCGGGCTGTTGGAGTGGATTTTATCTCAATTTCTTCATTAAGCAATCGAGAACTGGGTAGAGAGGCACACAGGAAGTTTCTGGGAAATGAAATTCTGTTAATTGAAGACATGCATCTATCAGAAGTCGAGGAAGAACCTGATGAGGTGTTTGTTTTTCCGCTGAGAATTGAGAATGCTGATGGCTCACCCTGTACGGTTCTCGCTCTCATGAGGTGATTCAATGTTAAAAGGAATAATTTTTGATTTTGATGGAGTTATAGTTGAATCGCTTGACATCAAAACAAAGGCTTTTGGAAAGCTTTTTGAGAGCTACGGTGATTTATCCAGAAAAATGGTGGAATACCATCTCGAGCATACTGGAGTTCCAAGATATGAGAAATTCAGGTATTTTTACAATGTCCTGCTCGAGCAGGAAATTGACGACAAAACAATGAACTTTCTCGATAAGGAATTCTCAAAAATTGTTAAGGAAGAAATAATAAAAGCTCCATTTGTTAACGGGGTTTTAGAGTTCCTCGATAATTATTATGGGAAGATTGACTTTTTTATTGCCTCTGCAACGCCTGAGAGAGAATTGCTTGATATCGTGGAATCAAAGGGACTGAAGAAATACTTCAAAGGAATACATGGCTATCCACCGAATAAAGTGGAGAATACAGCACGCATAATAGATAGAGGATACAGTAGAGAGGAGCTAATTTTTGTGGGTGACGCAAAAAGCGACTACAACGCTGCTAAAGAAAATGGTCTGAGGTTTGTTTTGAGGAAGACTGCTGACAATAAGAATCTAAATGTGGATTATGATTTTGTAATTGAGAATTTTCACGATTTGCAGAAAATAGTAGAGGAAGAACTTGATGCACGAGGTTAAGGAGATTGAGGACACAATAAGAGTAATTTCTGAAGGGAAGGAGGTTAAGGAATTTGAAATTAAGGATAATTTCGACAGGGCGCTTGAGCTATTTCACCAGCTAAATAACCTTAAAAATAAGGAAGGTAAGCCAATTTACAAAACAGAGCTGTATAAGGGAAAATCTCTATGGTCTTTTCACCAGCATCTGATTTTTCATAATTTTCTGAGAGTTTACGCAAGATACGAGGAATTAATTAAATTCCTTTTCACAGAGGGTATTGACACTGTCAGATTAAATGGTAGTCAGATATTGAGAATGTTTCTCAGGTTAAGCGGCATATCTGTGGAACCGGAGCAGTGGAAGATAACCTACAGGCTTTTTGATAAAATAACTTTAATAATCTCAAAGATCGTGACCTCTTATAAAATATTCAAACTTGGACTTAAAAAAAATACCCACGTTTTAATTTATACGCCCGACAAGTACTCTCCAGAACATAAATGTGATTTTAGATTCTATCCTGTTTACGAGTATCTTCACGACAATAAAATAAGTTATGTTGAAATTTTTCCGTTTACGTACTGGAGAGACCTGCTGAATAACTTATTTAGGAGGAGACGAGCAGCGATATACCTTGAAGCCCTCGTTCAGACATATCCAGCTAAGCTAATCAACGAAAAAAGCTATAGCAGATTCTGGAATCTTAAAAATATCGAGAAACATAATGTAAGATTTTTTGAGAGTCTACTATCCATATTTCTGGAGAGAAATCAGAGAAGCAAAAAACTTGTTGAGAAACTTACAAAAATTTTAAAGAAAACTGGGATTAAGGTTTTTGTTGCAATTGATGATGTCAGATATGTTAATGAGATTATTCTTGCGTGTAATAATGCCGGTGTTAGGTCATACGGATTTCAGCATGGACACTTCACAAAATACCATGTGGGGTGGTACAACTACAGTATTCCTGAAAAATACTGCGTTACTTTCGATAGACTGTATGTCTGGAACGAATACTGGAAAAGTGTATTGCTGAAGTACAGTAACCAGTATAACGAGAAAAATGTCTCAATATGCGGTCTGTTCAGAGAGATTCCATGCTTGAAGGCAAGCACAAATCAGGATGTAAGTGATTTTAAGGATGTTAATGTTCTCATTCCTTATGAAGTCCTCGCTCCCGTAAATGAGGTCAGAAAGTATATCAGCAGATTTCTTGAGCTTGGAGCAAAAGTATATTTCAAGATACGTCCAGACATTGATTTAAACAAGCAGATTCGGGAATACACTGGAAAAACAGAGAATAGTATCAAACCCGTAACTGACGTGGACGAACATGTGCTGAGGTCAATAAATCTTGTTGCAGGCTGTTACAGTACTTTTCTCAATGAGATGATTTTCTACGATAAGCCAGTGGTTATATTCAAGACTTCAAACAAACTGGGTCATCAGCTTGTTGATGACGGTTTAGCAATACAGGTAGATTTGAACAGTATGGATAGAATTCTGGACTATATAAGGAGTTATGAGAGCAAGAAATATATTGCATGGCCCAGAACAGAAGAGAATCTGGGAAGTGTTCTTGAGAAAATTTTTGCTGATGGATAACATGTTCGAAAAGGAGACTGCAAAACTGATTCACTGGATTGAATCAAATAATAAAGGAGAAGGAAAGTACGTAAGCAACGCAAATCATGCAATCTGGGGAGTCATTAACGATAATATCTTCCCATATTCGTTTCATTACTATGGAATAATCCTTGGATACCTCAATCTTTACGCAAGGCTGAATGACGAGGTTTTTTTAGAAAGAGCGGAAAAAGCAGGAGATTTTTTATGTTCGCTTCAGGAAAGAAGCGGAAAATTCAGATTTGATAAATTTGAATACGAAACGGGAAAAAATTATGGCTTTACTCTGATTCACAATGTCCTCCCTGCCATCTCGTTATTGTATCTTGCAAGAGAGACAGGCAACCAGAGATACTTTAAAACTGCAAGGAAAAACATAATATGGGCTTTCTCGAGACTGTGGAATGGAAAATATCTCTCTGGATGCATCAATCAGGATGTGGTTGCTGCAGAATCTCTTGCCACTCTTTCAGTACTGGAAGACAGAAGAACATACATAATAAGAGCGGAAAAACTGGCTGACTGGTGTCTGAATTATCAGATAAAAGATGGAGAACTGAAAGGAGGTTTTATCCGGGGTATTAACTACACGATGGGAATTCACGAATCAAATTTTGTCATTCCGTGGTATGATGCTCTAACCGCCCTCTCCTACTTCAACCTCTACAGAATAACCGGGAAGAAGGAATATATTGAATCTGTTAAAAATACACTCAATTTCCTTAGAAAGAATTTCACTTCAGATGGTTTGGTTCATTCATACATCAGAAAGAATGGCAGGTGGAATAGGGTCACATCGCCTGTTCTTATCTCCCCTTCAGGAGTCGTTCTGAGTCTGTTTGAGGAGTTCGGCATTAATTACGATACTGGAATGCTTGAAAAACAGCAAAAGGATGGTTCATTTCCGTCAGCCTGTGGTTACGGTGATTTCAGGGACTATACACCAGTACTTGGATGGAATCAATTTATGTTCCTTTATTTATCATCGAAAGTTGAGAAGGAGCTACCTGAAAAAAATTTGCCAGAGATAGAGAATCGCATGCCAAAAGGAAAAACAAGTAAAAGTAAACCAGTAATCAGAGGAAAAATTAAAGGATTTGGCACAAAAGATGGGTATGCAGACCTCATCAAAGACTACATTGCTGTCGATTCTCAGAAGATAGAAAATGGATATTTCGAGCTTTATGGCGAATATGGTAACTATAAGTTGAGGGTTAGAGTAAATAACGCAAAATGGAAGTTAATTAATATAACTCCGGATACAAAATTCGTAGAGTTGCGTGTAATGAACAATTCTTTCTTTATGCTCTACTTTATCTTTGAATCGATTTTAACACGGGTTATGATGACAAGTTTCCCTTATGAAAGAGTTTTTAATATACTATCTGGTCTGAGAAGAATCAAAAAATTAAGAAGTAAAAATTTAACTAAATTTTATAGGGTGCTTACAAAATTACCAACAAAATACCAATTCTAACATCTCAACTCTCCAAACAACTAACCCATATAACTCCCTACAAAAAGATACATAGCCAAAT
>MTMJ01000061.1 GCA_002010045.1 Archaeoglobus sp. JdFR-22
TAGCCTGAAGCACATTCAGGGAGTTAATTGTTTCCGGATTTAGGTAGTCTCAATTGAGTTTTGTTGAGATAAGTGAGGGTTATGATGGGGAGACCCTATTATTTTTATATACTCGCTTGGAGGAATATAAAGAGTTCTTAGAAATCTGATTAATTCCTGATGATCTTTATTTTTAATATAATCTCCGGGATTCTTACCCTTAATTGAGGCTTTAACTGTTTGAAATTTTAAAGCAACCCTTTCCAAGGTTTTTAATAATCCATCCTGAGTGTCAAAAACTGTCTTTATTAATTTTAAATCTTCTGGTATTGGTATTGAACCACCAAAATCCTTTCTGAACCAATGACCTACTGTATGGTAATATTCCTCCGGGAGATTATCTATTACATCCTGGATACTCATATTCCTGGATTTTCTTATTAGTGTTAAATATTGCGCTATCATTGGCTGGTCTATTCTATAAAGGCGCATTTTCGTGAAATATTCTCCTAACATTAGTTTTCTTGCCCCGGGCGACGCCCCCCAATTAATCCTTTCTAAAGAAGAGAACTTACTCGATGAGGGGATTTTTTTCTTTTTAAAGTCTTTAATGTTTAAAATTTGACCTACAGGATATTCGTTATTTTCTAATTCTCTGATAACTTCTAATGTATCTCGAGGCTCTTTTATGATTGGGATAGTACCCATATTTATCCATAATTTTTGACCACATGAGGGACAGATATTTTCTCCAATTGGGTCATATGGCTCTGTTAACTCCGACTTGCATTTTGGACAAAAGAACTTTACACCTTCCATAAGAAATTCATCTTTTTCGGGATGAATAACAAATTCAATTGATGCCTTTCCACCCCATTGAACTACCACAACTTTTGAGAACCCGTCCTTATATTTATCCAAAACTTTTACTACATAACCTTCTTCCGTTGTCTTACCGGAAATATCCCGTACCTTCATACCAATAAATTCTTCTTCCATCCAGTTTCGTTTCTCTATTGTCTTGGGTTTTACTCGAACTCTATCAAGATAGAACTTGTATGCTACTCTTGTGCTATCTCGCGCAAACATAAAAACTGGATACCAAGTATTACCATTAGAGACAACTATCATATTTCTCAAAACATACCCATACTGGTAGATAGTATGGATGTAATATAATGAATCCAGGTCCCATTCTTTGACTCCAAAGAAATAAGGGGCATCTTCTCTGTGAAATTTTTTAAATTTTTTTGTGTCAATTCCTTTTAGAACAGACAAAAATTCTTTGTGATTTTGAGCAATGTACACCTCTCCATGTTTATTTATTGTTATAGGGTCTGCATCAAGTTCATAAGATAAATCGTTTTCTTCTACAGGCTGCCATACATACGGGGTGTCATCAACTCTTATGATGTGTTTTATCCTTGCCCTTTTTTTAATTATATTTACAAATTCTGCTCCTTTTTCAATCATAACCGAAAGAACTTTTTTAGAATAGAGGCCATTTTTTAAACTCTCAACCACCACAGCAGTTGTCCCAGTTCCTGCAAAGGGATCAAGTATTAAATCCCCATCTTTTAATTCAATACGATTCAACATTTCTCTTACAAGATCTTCAGGATATACGGCTGTATGTTTCCACGGTGTTTGTTGTAAAGGTATTTCAACAACATTGGATTTGTCCTTTCTGTAGACATTACTCTTATTTTTCGCCAAAACAAGGACAGGTTCGTAAGTATTCGTAAATCTATCTTTTACAGAGGATGGCATGTGGTTTGGTTTATACCAGATAACTATATCCTCCAGATACCAACCATCCTTTACCATATGGTATGCTAATCTGTATGGGATTTGTAAAAGATGCGATTTCCCATATTGGTTTAGATATTTTGTCCCCAACATTAAGAAAGAAAATACCATCATTTCTAAGTTTTTGACGAAGTTTACTATATACTTTTACCAATCGACCAATATATTCCTCAGGTGTTTTTTCTTGCCCGATTTGTCCTTTAAACTTATAATCTCTTTGTTTCCAATATGGTGGTGATGTTATAGCTACAGCAACAGAACTATCATCTAAGTAATCGAGGCAAGTATAAACATCCCCGTGTAAGATAACATCTTTAATCATTTCACAACACCCTCAATTGATAATTCCTCAATCCAATGTCTCATTCAGGACATTAAAGTGTTTACTTAGCAACCGCAAATGTCTTAAACTTATGAGCTTTCTGTTATTCGTGGTGTGGGCTGACTCATGGCGAAAAATTTTTGATTCTTTTGATTTCCTGAGTAAAATTCTTGAAGGCAAAGCGATTTGCTATGAGGATTCCATTGAGATCTTCGACCCGCCATACACAATTAAAATCCTGAAGAAAGACAAGATTGTTACTTTTTACCTTGATTCCGTCTGTATCGCAACTTTAAATAAAAATGGTCTCGATGCTATTGAAGAAGATGGGGTCGAGGAACTCGTGGATGAATGGTGCATGGCTCTGACATCCCTTGGTTTTAAGAGGTATTCTTTAAAGAAGAAGAATTAGCCTCTACCCCCCGTTAGTTAAGTCAGGTATAATCAGATATCCTTCTTCAGCTTTCCCAATTGCTTCGTAATTTCCTGCAAGATAGAAATAACCGACTAATGCAGATGTAAGTGCATCAATTTCATCATGGGTAACTGTTTCTCTGCCTGATACAGGCTTTATTCCCATATTCATCAAATCTATTTCCAGCTCATCCAAATCAATTCTTTTCCTTGGGAATCCCATAATATCTTGGGCAGCTCCAGGATAGCTTTCTATCACTTCAAATCCTTGTTTTTGAAAAGTATCTGCTAATCTTATGCCCCTCATTGTGAGGTTCTGCATGCTTCCTATCAAGCATGGATATACATTTATTCCTCTTTTTTTAAGGATTCTTTCACATTCCCGTGTAATACCATACTTTCTACACTCACATGAATCCTCAGGACAGCATCTACCTTCAGGAAGGCTGAGAGGAGAATCTATTGAGATTACAGTCGGTTTTGCATTTATTGTTTTGGAGAGAATATCCTCATCCGTTCTTGCCACATCTAAATAAGCTTCTTTACCTTTGAGAACGCAAATACCCGACTTTCTTTTCCCAGAGCCAGACAAATCTATCCCAACGGAAATTGGCGAGAGCCCTTTGCTTTTTATCCTCTGTAGTAAACCCTCTATCTTGATGTCCAATTTTTTTATCTTGTTTCGATTAATTGTAACTAAATTTTCATTATTTAATCGAACATTCAACAAACCATTACCAAAATGCTGAATTGCAAGTTTTGGAATATTTAAATTAGAGGGGGGCATTTCAAAATTATATGTCTCAAAACATGTGTTAACTTCTTTTCCATAACTGAATAACGTTGGTTGGTAAGAATCGCAATTTATCTTGGATTCTATTTCCTTAACTTTTGCTTTATAGCAGAAATGCATAATAGTTTGCAGGTTTACTGTATCCTGAAAATTATACAAAATCAATTTTTCTAAAGCTTTGTTGTCCCCTCTAACAAATTTATTCCAGAGTACTGAAGCTTCTCTTCCATTAATTTCCTGAAGATTTTTCGGTCTTCTTATACCCAACCCCCCCTCTATTTGTTTTAAAGACCCAGTTATACCAAGACCCCTTAAAAGATATCTAAGATCGATATGGAGAGGGGGGATTTCAATCTCAGGAAACTCTTTCTTAATAAAAGGAATGTCAAATAATTTCCCGTTAAATGTAACAATCAGCTCGTAATTTTCCAAATAATCGATGAAATCAGGCAAATTATTATCTCTAACGAAAATTTTGTATTCGTTTCCATCAAAAGTACCAACAAGTGTTATCTTGTCATAGTAAAGCGAGAGACCAGTGGTTTCAATATCTAAAAACAATGTTTTGTTACGAAACTCACTGTATATTCTCCAGTATTCTTTCTGAGGTAAGTGTCTAACAAAGAAAGAAGTGTTATATTCAGATAGTGCACTGTCTGCTTCAGTTAAGTAATCACACACAACTTTTCGTTTAACTCTGCTTAAAACAGTAAAATTCTTTTTCAGGTCGAGCCAAGTTAAAATCCCCTTTTTCCAGAAATTTTCTTCAGTTTTTTCTCCAATTCCAGGAATGAACACAAAAGTACTTTTAATCATATTCGTTCACTCAAAGCTTTCATTATCATTTCCCTAAATACATTTGAGAAAATAAATTAGTTACGAATCAAACCGTTAAAAAATTTAGAAACTCTTATATATTTCAATATCAGAGGAATTCCTGACTCTATAGCTTCCGGTGTGAAATAAATTCAGTTAATTAAAACATATAAAAGGATGGAAATGCGGAGAACTGTTAAGGAGTTACTGGTCGAGATAAAAGATACCTCAGAGTTGATGATAGATCTCGCTTATTCTGCCATACTTTTTGATAATGACGACATAGCTGAGGAGGTTTTGAACCTCGAAAAAAAGATGATTAATTTTTTAAAAGAGATCAGAATAGGCTCAATTCTTTCTGCAAGAAGGGTTGATGAGGCTGAATCCGTCTCCACTCTCCTGCAGATTGCAAATGCTGCCCAGAAGCTGGGAAATGCTGCAGGCGATATAGCCATGCTTGTAATTAAAGACTACAAGTTACCCAAAGAGATGGTAGGTGCAATAATCACACACAGTGAGGAGACTGTCACTAAAGTAGAGGTGTCAAGTGATTCTGAAGTTGCAGGAAAGCCACTTGGTGTTTCCAAGATTCATACGAGAACAGGTATGCGAATAATTGCCATAAGGAGGGGTTTTGAGTGGATTTATGATCCGGATAGAGATACCAAAATATTAAAAGGTGATGTTTTATTTGCCAGAGGGGACGCAACAGGAGTTCCAAAATTCATTGAGCTTGTCACATGTGAGAAATTTGAAAGGAAGGAAACTCCTCCTGAAAAAATAATAGGCGACCTTGACAAGGCTGTAAGTACCATAATTCAGATGAAGAACCTGTCTGAGCTTGCCGTGGATTTAAGCTATCTCTCCATACTATACAGTAACGAAGAAATCGCACATGAGGTAATCTTCATTGAGAATGAAGTCGATAACATGAAACATGAATTACAGCACTGGGTTCTGAAGAGTTCTTCTGAATTCAACTCTGAGGTGAAACCTCTAATTGCTTTACTTGAACTATCTTATGTTTCTGAGGTAATCGCTGACTCTGCAAGAGAGATTGCCGAAACTGTTGCTCAAAAAATGGAAGTCCATCCGATTTTCAGAAAAGCTATGGAGGAAACTGATGAGGTTATTTCGATAGTAGAGGTTACAAAAGATTCTAAATTGAATGGAAGGACGCTGGGAGAGGCAAGAGTTGAATCAAACACTGGAATGCACGTAATTGCAATCAAGAGGGGTAGCAACTGGATAACGAGACCTTCAGCATCAACAAAAATGTTTGCCGGGGATTTGCTCATTGCAAAGGGAACTAGAGAGGGGCGGGAATTACTGAACGGCATCACTGTTTCAACATATTAGCCAGTCTATCCACCAGCCCTCTATCAATATCTGAGTTTCGACCATTTTTGCAGACGAGTGTCCTCACGCCGATTATATCAGGTCTTAATGCCTTTATTCCCTTTAGATGTTTCCATGTGATGCCTCCTGCGAGTGCGCATAGCAATCCCCTCATTTTAGATTCATAAACAAACTTTCCAATCTCATTGCTGGTCATGTGGTCAAAAAGTGTTTTACCATCCTTCAAAGCTGTGTCAACCATTACTCCGTCAACACCAGCCCTTTCCCCCACTTCAGGTAGTAAAAGCGGTGATATAGAGCCGAGATTCCTGTAATCAGCGTAGGCAGCGGCAATAACCTTCTTTTTTTCGTCCAAATCCTTCACTGCCCTTAAAACAGCCTTCAACATTTCATAAGCTTCCTCTTCATTTTTTATTCTGAATAATCCAACTTTTATGTAATCAACACCGGAATGTGCAGCGCCAAGTGCAGCAAGACTTGCTGTACCCGGTTTAAAATCCATATCTCCTATTGTTGCACTTACTTCCTTAGAGTGTTTCTTTGACAGTTTCGCAATTTCCCGAATCACCCATGGAAAATTGGCGCCAAGAGAGCCTTCGAGAGGGTTTTTTATATCAATAATGTCTGCCCCTCCGCTTATAGACTCCATAGCCTCTTCTACACTCATTGGACTGATGAGCAGTTTCACCATTATGTCCACCATTCGAGATGTGTTTAAGATTGTTTTTATTTTTCTTCCATGAGGTTGTATTGGTGGTGCAGTGTAGTTTCTGGAGTTTTAACTGTGCCTCAGATGTCTAAGAATTTCCAGTACCTGATGACAAATTCTTTAAATACTTTATATCAATTTAACACCGATGAGAAAAATTGCAATAGTTGGAGTGGGTAATCTGCTCCAGACTGATGATGGTGTCGGTATATGGGTTGTTGAAGAGTTAAAAAAACAGAAATTACCGGATAATATTGAAGTGATTGATGCCGGCACAGACCCGATGACTGTTCTCGAAGCTATTGAGGACAAAGACAAGGCCATTATCGTTGATGCGTTTGTAGGTGGTCACCCACCCGGTACAATTTATCGAAGTAGAATAGATGACTTTAATTTTGACGATGAAGAGAGCATTGACATCAGCTTGCATGGAGTCTCTTTTCTTGATGTTCTGAAAACTTCGAAGCATGCATTTAACCTTCCGAAAGAAATAATTATAATAGGTATAGAACCTGCTGTAATTGATATTGGGATGGAGCTTTCTGAGGAGCTCAACAGGATGATGCCAAATTTGATTGATGTTATAATGGAGGAAGCAAAATGAAACAATATCTTGTTTTACTGATGATAGGAGTGGCTATGTTTTTAGCTGGTTGTGAGGATGTAATTGAACCGGAGGAGCAGACAGAACAGCTATACGAGCTTACACTCACGGTGATGCTTGTTGATAAATTTATTCCGGCAATAAAAGTTGAGCTTTCAGGTGAACCGAAGGATTTGAATATTGAGTTAAAGGCTCCGGATGATAATGTTACCACGAAGAGAATATATTCAGATAACTTCACTCAGAATTCAGGGGAGGTTGTATTCTACATATCCGAGGCGGGAGTATTGCCGTTAGAAGGAAAGTACAGAGTAATAGTAAGAGATGGTGGAAGGGGCGTTGCCTCTGAAAGCTTAACCCTGAATGGTCCTGATCTCGTAATAACAGAGGCTGAATTCAATATTACAGGTACTACGTTACATAACGTAATTATTGGAATTGAAAATAAGGGAAATACCCCCGGGTTTGCTCAGGAAGCAATTATCAAAGTCGGTGATGAACCGGTAAGAGGGTGGTTATTCTACAATGGCATCGAGCCAGGAGAAATTGTAGAAATAAATATACCGAGAACATTTAACATTGCAGAAGATGGAAGTCATATCAACATATGGATTTACTACAAACAAAAACTTGTCGCGAGCTATGAAACAGACATATATCCAGAATAGCTATCTTACAATGTCAATAGTGACGTCGTGAGTCAGCATATTTGCCCTTATCTTGATTTTCTTTTTTCTATATTTTTCAGAATTCATGTTCAGAATGAAGTCATCAAAACTATCCTGTTTAATGTGAATCTCACCGTCTTCATCGTCTAAATAAAAATCATAGGATTTTCCATCGTATTCTGCCCAGTATACCTTCATATCTCTTTCATATGGACATCTGCCCCTGATTATCCACAGATACTCTGCATCTTCAAATTTTTTATAAACTTCTTCATTCTTGATAGAATGGTAGAGTGTCTTCTTAGATTGTATGTCATTTATTGCCGACTTTACCGTAGCTACAGGCCCATAGAGGGTTAAACCATTGTAATATACCCAGCAATAACCATT
>MTMJ01000043.1 GCA_002010045.1 Archaeoglobus sp. JdFR-22
TCTGCAGTTAACCACTTAACAACTTCTTTTTCAGGTTTTCGTCCCATGTAGCCATTTTGTAGTTATTGGTTAAAAATGTTTTGTCTAATACTCTAATTGAGGACTTGAAGCAGAATATCTGAAGCCAAAAAAAAAATCCAAAATTAAAACTCCACAACAGAACCTGTTTTATCAGTTACCCTCATTCCCGGAAGTCTTCTTTCAAGCTCTTTCATGAATTCTACAGATTTTAGAGTCTTGAGAAATTCCTCAATTGCGTTAATGTGTGTTGAGTCTTTTCTGACAACAAAGTCATACTCCTCCCCCCTCAGAGGTATAAAATCAAGTCCATATCTCTCCGCTACTGTTCTTATACCCAGACCAACATCTGCTTTACCCATGAGAACTGCTGTAGCAACTGCTGTGTGGGATCTGGCCTCAATGCTGTATCCATCTACCTCGTTCACAATATCATCAAAACTGACGTTTCTCTGCTCAGCAACATCTTTCAGATACATATCAAGAAGAACCCTTGTTCCCGAGCCGGGGTTTCTGTTTATAATGGTCACATTCTCTCTCAACACATCCTCAACCTTTTTGATGTTTTTTGGATTTCCTCTCCTTACTATCAATCCCTGTTCTCTTACATAGCCCTTGACGAGAAAAACATCTCTGAGTCCAAACTTTCCAATGAAGGGAACATTGTATTCTCCTGTCTCCTCGTCCAGCAGGTGAGTGCCGGCTATGTCCGCTTCTTTCCTTCTTACTGCCACAAGCCCCCCAGATGAGCCTGCATTGATAACCTTTACAATCCATGGATGCTTCTTTCTCATCAACTCAAGCAGAACGTCAATACCAACACAGTGGCTTCCGATTATTAAGAGATTCGCGGGCTTTAACGTGCTGAGAAGCCTGACCTCTACCTCCTCTCCCTCTTCAAGAAAGACGGTATCTTCTGCAATTTCTATGAAGCCATCAGCCTCAACAAGCTTCGATACTGCAGCAGAGTAGTTGCCCGTAACAGGATATATGCTCTCACCAGCTATATTCACGGGTAAAAATTCTCTTCTTCCGGCACTTGAGAAAGTCCTGTGACTGATTTTTGCTCTGAGTGTCTTTTTATCCTCCCTTAAACCTGCTATTTTTCTTATCAATCCAGCAACAAACACCTCAAATATCATCATCGCTGATGTTGGATAACCCGGCAACCCGAATACAGGCTTTCCATTGACTTCTGCAATTATTGTTGGCTTCCCGGGTTTAACAGCAATACCGTGAACAAGAATCTTTCCTTCTTCGCTCAAAATACTGTGCATCAAATCTCCGATACCGGCTGAAGTGCCACCGCTTGCTATAACAATATCAGCAATCTTCAAAGCTTCGAGAATTTTCTCTCTTATCTTATTGTAATCGTCTTCTACAACTCCTAAAAATACTGCTTTCCCTCCATTCTCTTCCACTGCTGAACACAAGGCTGGTGAATTTATATCATAGATTTTACCGTAACTCAGTTTCATTCCGGCTTTTATAATCTCGTTCCCAGTTGAGATAACAGCGACAACAGGCTTCCTGATTACATTTATATTCTTAATTCCGACGGCGCTCAAGATGGCAACGTCTCTGGCTGTGATGACTGTGCCTTTCCGCAAAATAAGCTCACCAGCCATTATGTCACTGCCTGCTGCTATCACGTTCTCAGAAGGTGCGACTGCTCTGTAAACAAGAACTGAATCGTTCTCCTGATGGGTATATTCTACCATGACGACTGCATTCGCTCCCTTTGGCATTGCTGCCCCGGTGGATATCTCCACAGCCTCTCCATCACCAACTTTTAAAATTTCTTCATCACCAGCCTCAATTTTGCCCGCAATTTTAAGCTCAACTGGTTTATCCTCTTCAGCACCGAATGTATTCTCTGCCTTTACTGCATAACCATCCATTGTAGCTCTGTCGAACGGAGGCAAGTCTATCGGTGAATAAATGTCAATAGCAGATATTCTGCCACACAAATTAAAAACATCAACCATTTCCGCTTCTGGTCTAATGCTGAGATTTTCGATAACCCTTTTTGCATAATCAACAGATACAAGTTCTCTGAAAATTTTACGCATGAAAACACCCCATACTTCTTAAAATCAAAACATCTATCTCATCTCCTTCTTCAACTCCCTCGCTATCTTCAGGAATTATGGCAAATCCATGGGCTTTTACCATTGACGACAGGATTCCAGAGCCTGAAGTTCTGATTGGTTCTGCAATGTAACCTTCTACAGTTTTCTTTATTATCACACGGGTAAACGTTCTTATGCCTTCTCTAGAAGGAATCCTCTTTGATGCCCTAGCCTTCACATAGTACTTCTGCCAGATGCATGCATTCAGCATTTTTTCGAGTATTGGTGGTACAAAATTGTAAAAAGCAACAAGTGCAGCAACAGGAAAACCCGGCAGCAGTATCACAGGCTTGCTACTAACTACAGCAAGTGCCACTGGCATTCCCGGTTTTATTGCAACACCATGGACAACAATCTCACCAAGTTTTTTGATTATCTCGGGTAGTAAGTCTCTCTCTCCCACTGATGTGCCACCACTCACAATAAGCATGTCAGCATTCTTTAACTCTTTGATAACTTTCTCTTCAATCTTCTGCTTATCGTCTCTACAAATACCGCAATCAATCACATCACATCCAAGTAATTTAAGAGCTGAAATAACAGAAAATCTGTTAACATCAACAATTTCTCCACTCTCGGGTCTCTTTTCAGGATTAACAAGTTCATCACCGGTAGAGAGGACAGCGACAACCGGTTTTTTGAAAACCTCGACTGAAGTCCTTCCTAAAGCGGCAAGCATACCAATATCCTGAGGCTGAAGAATTGTTCCTTTTTCAAGAATCTTCTCTCCAATTTTAACGTCCTCACCGGTGAGAGAGACATTCTCAGCAGGTGTTACTGCTCTGTATATTTCCACCATGTCGTTTAATCTGATCGTATATTCGATCATAACAACTGCGTTACTTCCTTCTGGCATTGCCGCACCTGTAGCGATCCTTACAGCCTCTCCTTTCTCAATCCTTGCCTGTCTCTTCTCTCCTATCTCAATTTTGTCTGTAACTTTAAGGAGCAAAGGACTGTCAGGGGAAGCCCCAAATGTGTCTTCAGCTCTTACAGCATACCCATCCATCGCTGCCCTGTTAAAGTGAGGTACATTGCGTTCTGAGACAATATCTTCAGCCAGAACTCTGTTAACGGCATCCAGCAAAACTACCACTTCTTTCTCATCTTTTACCTCAATTTTGTCGAGCAATTTATTCAGTGATGTCTCAACAGTTGTATGCGTAGCAAATCCTTTAGACCTTACATCCATTGTGTCTTCACCATGTTTTTCCCTTAATGGTTTTATTTTCAGTCTTCTCCTTCGCATAAGAACTTTTTTTCATCAGTCTGTATGTTATAGCAATTGAAGTTATCAGAATTGTGATTGCGGATATTACGTAAACAGGGTTGTAACTCATATCATCCCAGTCTTCTGTAAATTGTTCTGCGAGAAAATTACTTGCATCTTCACTGTGTATGATTATTCCTACTTCTCTGTTTAATTTTAATCCATATTTATTGAAATTTGCAGAGGTTATCAGGCTCTTATCGTCAGCCACTACCATCTTTGCGTGCAATGGCAATTTTTTCATTATTCTTGCTTCTAAGTCAAGGTCTCTCCTTTCTGCAAGCCCATTAATGAAGTCAGCAGTTTTTCGATTCTTTTCTGCATTGTATTTGCCGTCAAGCAATATTTTTACTTCAGCTCCATTTTCGGCAGCGCTTAAAATCGAATCGAGTAAAGGAGTACCATAAAACCACTGAAAATCGATGTAAGGTACCTGAATGTAAAGTCTTGCAGTTGCATTTGAGATTAAGTCGAATACTGGATTGTAATCGGGCAGGATAAAGACTTCAACACTGCCTTCAAAATTGAACTCTTTACCTGTAGAATACATCTCCTCTCCCTTTAATCCTCCTGTACTCGCTGATTCACCATCATAAATGATATCATGATTGAGAACATTTTTCAACAACATTGATATATTTTCACTCTCGAATTCCACGATGTATCCTCTTTTATCCCATTTCCAGTTTTCTGTCGTTATTATGACTTTCTGGTCATCAATTACTGCGAACTTATAATGAAAATTTTTGAATGAGTTTGATTTGAGAAAATGGGCATTGATGCCTCTGAGGGCTTCAACCTCCTCAACCGGAATACCGCCCACAGGGCTTGCATCAACAAAAACCTCTATTTTAACCCCCTCATCTTTCAGTTCCGACAGTGTGAAATCTGTGAAGGTATATGATGCCAGAATAAGCTCTTTTTCTGCTTGTATTCTGTAGTCTACCGGGGAAACTGTTATTGTCCCTCTCACGTAATCAGCCAACGGCTCAAATGAAGTCCAGTCCTGATACCGGAAGTCCCAACTGTTACCGTTACGAAAATATATAACACCATCATCGAGATAGTTGAAACCCTCTCTGCCATAAGTAAACGAATCAATGAGTTCTCCATTCTGATAGAGCAGGATTTCTTCTCCTGAGTTTGAAAGGGCAAATTTTGATGAGAATTCAACATCAGGATAGTATCCAAAACTTTTAAAGAAAACATCCCTGTCTTTTGCTGCCACAACAGTACCATCAAACCTTATCTCATCCTCACCATCTGTCAGAGAGCAATTCTTATCGCAAAAGACTTTGACATATTCTGCTCCATCGCTTTCATAAGGATTCGGACAGATTTCAATTATATGGGCTTTAGAATTGCTTAAAAACAATAGAAGAACAATTAAAGTTAATTTACAGTATTTCATTCCTTAATTCACCGAGTGTAGCTGTCCTCTCTGCAATAACGCTGTGCTGATGAATACTCTCATCACTCAGGTGTCTGAAGTAAACAATGATGTCATCCGGTGCATCTCTGAATTTCAAAACTGATGCCTTTGCCATTTCTCTCACAACATCTTCAACAAATCTCGGATTCTTGTGCGCTTCCTCAATCACCACGAGCTCATCCTCCCGCTTCAGTATCTCATAAAGCTGGTAGCTCATTGCATTCCTTGCAATCTCAATGAGATCATCAATTGATGGAGTAAAGTCCTCAGTCACCTGGATTTTTATTTTAGCCCACCCTTTCTGGTTATGGGCTGCAACCGGTATTGTATCAAAAATCTTGTCAATCTGCTCTTCGGTGAATGAATCTCTAAGTTTCTCAGCTGCCCTACTCTTTATCAATTCCTTTGCGCACGGACAGGCAGTCATTCCCGCAACTTCCACACCAACAAATATTTTTTTATCTTGATTATTTCTGCTTCTTACAGCTTTACAAAAAATTTTAACAACTTCCTGTGTTCTCTGTTTTGTTGCTGGCGTCTTTTTTATCAAGATTAACTCAGACCCCATCTGAACTTCTGCTTTTGTTGCATAATCGTGTCTTTCAAGCAATTCATCAACTATTTTCAGATTAAGCTCCTCGATTTTCCTGATTGGTTTTGCGGTTAAGCTTTCAAGCACTTCATCGATTGCCTCGAAATTTCTACTCAGATTCACACCTTTTCTATCTGGAGATAAATCAACAAAAACATCGAATACTGAGATAAGGATTACAGGTCTTTTTCCTTCACCTCTATCAACCTTAACGAGTTTTTTGATTCCGGTGGCTCCAACTCGGCTCAATCCAACCGGAATGTCTGGTCTTAATGTCTGTACATCAGGAAGCATGGTGGCAGTTGAATGGTTCAATATAAAAATATGTTCTTGTTTTTCTATGCTGGCAAGTGAATTATAGCAAAATAAACGAATTTATACCAATGATGTTACAGACCAAAGTTTTATGTTAAATCAGCTCAAGTTACTTCATGAGAAATCTGTTTCCATTTTTTACTAGACTTCCACTGACCGGTGATTTGGATAGGACAAGAAATGAAATATGGCTCCTACCCCTTCTCGGTATTATAACAGCTTTTCTTCCCTCCCTAATTCTTTACTTTGATTTTCCTGTCAAAGGTTTGTTTTCAGTTTTAACACTTTACTTCATCATAGGTCTGGTACACATCGATGGTCTTGCCGATTTTGCAGATGGAATCATGGTAAAAGGGAGCAGAGAGGATAAAATCAGAGCTATGAAGGACGCTGCGGTTGGTATAGCTGGAGTATTTACCTTAGTGGTTATACTGCTCCTGCAAATATTTACTCTCAATATTTTACCTTTCTGGGCTTTATTGGTCTCGGAGATCAATTCAAAAATGTCCATACCGGTTATGCTGTATTTCAAAAAACCACTTGGTAACGGTCTTGGAAGCTATTTTATGAAGGTGATGACCACCGGGAAGTTATTTTTATCAATTGTAATTTATATTATCCTTATAAGTATGTTCTTTTCTTTTTACAATGAATCAGTTATCTCAATCTTATCACTGCTCATGCCTTTCTGCATTGCCAGAATCTCCGTAAGAAATTTTGGAGGTATTAATGGTGACTGTATTGGTGCTTCTGCTGAACTGACAAGAGCTCTCAGCTTGGTTATACTGGTACTATCCAGAATAAGTTAATTATATAACTTATTGTCTTCCCTGACTCATGGTTCAGAATGCTTGTGATAACAAAGTTGGCAAACCGGTAAAGGATATTCAGATAAAAAAAGATATAACAGTTACAGAACTGATTCAACAATTTGGTCAGGCTGGAGGATTTACAGCAAAGAAGGTTGCAATAGCAATTGAGATATTCAGAGAGATGTTGCAAAAGGAGGTTACTGTATTTCTTTCATTTCCTGCTGCCATGATTTCAACTGGAACGAGAGGTGTTATTAGAGAACTTGTAAAGAGGAAAATGATTGACGTTATGATAACAACCTGTGGTACGCTTGACCACGACCTTGCAAGACTCTGGAGAAACTACTATCACGGAAGCTTCATGCTGGATGATGTTAAACTCCATCAGGAGGGTGTAAACAGAATAGGGAATATTCTCGCCCCAAATGAGAGCTACGGGTTAATACTTGAGGAAAAATTGCAGCCCATGATGGAAGAAATTTACGATGAAAAAAAGAGTTTATCAACGAGAGAATTTGTGTGGGAAATTGGAAAGAGGCTTGAAAATGAGTCTAACAGAGAGGAGTCAATAATATACTGGTGCTACAGGAATAAGATTCCTGTGTTTATTCCGGCAGTAACAGATGGAGCGGTTGGCTTTCAGATGTGGCTGTTCTACCAGCAACACAGAGATTTCCAGATTGATATTATGAGGGATGAGAGTGAGCTGAGCGACATCGTTTACAAGGCTGAAAGAACAGGAGCAGTTATTATTGGAGGGGGCGTATCAAAACATCACACAATCTGGTGGAATCAGTTCAGAGATGGTCTGGATTATGCTGTTTACATAACAACGGCAGTTGAATGGGATGGCAGTCTGTCGGGTGCAAGAGTGAGGGAAGCGGTTTCGTGGGGCAAGGTGAAAGAAGATGCAAGGCATGTTACTGTCGAAGGCGATGCTACACTGATTTTACCACTCATAGTCTCTGCTTTGATTTGATTACTCCTTCACATTTGGGTGAACCTTAATCCAATAGATAGGGTGCTTACAAAATTACCAACAAAATACCAATTCTAACATCTCAATACTCTAAATAACAAACCCATATAACTCCCTACAAAAAGATACATAGCC
>MTMJ01000114.1 GCA_002010045.1 Archaeoglobus sp. JdFR-22
ATGTATCTTTTTGTAGGGAGTTATATGGGTTTGTTATTTAGAGTATTGAGATGTTAGAATTGGTATTTTGTTGGTAATTTTGTAAGCACCCTAAATTCTTTGGTCTTATCTTTTTCCTTAATGTAATTCCGGTTCTACCAATTCCGGTTCTACTCCACATAATAAATAAAAAGTCAATTAATATTTAATATTGTGTTATTGATTGACACAGTCCGATAATATACCAAAAGTTTTTAAATAATTTGCTTATGGTTGCAATTATGCCATCGAAAAAGTTGGTAATTCTGGTTGTGTTTGCAATACTACTGCTGGGATGTGCTGAAGAAGCTCCCGAAGTCCCGGAAGAGACACCCACTGGCGCCCCAACAGAGGAAGTAACAGAGGAAGTCACTGAACAGCCACCTCCAGAGGAAGTGGAGATACCTATTGGTGTTCTGGTTGACCTTTCAGGACCACTGACAACATACGGAGAAGATATCAGGGATTTGCTAAAAATTGGTGAAAGTGACATTAATACTTACTTTGAAGAAAATGGCAAACCTTACAAAATCAAATTCTATGTTGAAGATACAAGGGTAGATCCAAAAATTGCACTTGATAAAGTCCAGGCTTTACATGGAAAAGGTGTGAGGCTCTTTGTTGGTCCAATGGGCAGTGGTGAGGTAAAGAACATTGCAGCATACCTGAACGACAATAAACTGATAGTCATATCTCCATCTTCAACAGCATTGCCACCACTCCTCGGAGTAACAAAACCTGAAGAGAAGAAGTACATCTTCAGATTCGTTGCAACAGACGATTTCCAGACAAAAGCCATTGCAAGTGAGGCAGCAAGTCTTGGTATCAAGGCTGTTGTAATTGTGAATGTAGGTAATGCATGGGGTAAGGGTCTTGCAGATTATGGTAAACCTGAATTCGAGAATCAGGGTATAGAGGTAAAATCTATTGTTGAATACCCTGACCCACCACCTGCAGACTTCACATCATATATTGAAACTGTTGAAGGTGATATCAGTGAACTTCTTGAAACGTATAATGCAACAGAAATTGCCCTCGTAGCATTCAGTTATGAAGAGATATATACATTCCTATCACAAGTTGCAGATGATTCCGTCCTTATGGATATAATGTGGCTGGGTTGCGATGGAACTGCAAAGAGCAGGCAGATTTCAGAGATGTGTGATGATGTTAACAAGGTAAAGATGTACAGCACCCTGTTTGAGTCGAAGGGAGACGCATACGAACAGGTAAATGAAACGTACTTCAACGAATTTGGCAAGACACCATATCAGTATGCGCTTGATGCATATGATGGAGCGTGGGTTCTGGCATTGAGCTTTGCACAGGTTTATGACACCAGGGGTGAATACGACCCTGATGAGATGGCAGCTACGATACCTGAAGTTACGGTGAAGTACAGCGAGGGAGAATATGGAATGACACCTGTCAGCGGATACATAACCCTGAACGAGTGGAATGACAGAGCATCAGGCGACTATGCAATCTGGGGTGTAGAAGACTGCAACTGGGTACTTGAGGGAATCTGGAGCTCACAAACGAATGAAGTCACCTGGGAATAAAATTCTATACACTAAAAATCTTTCTAAATTTTTTGAAGGATTAAAAGCTCTTGACCGTGTTAATATTGCTGTCGAGAAAAACAAAGTTATTCTTATAATAGGTCCCAATGGCAGTGGAAAAACGACTCTTATCAATGTTATATCAAGTTTTTACGAGGCTGATGGCGGACAGGTGTTTTTCGAAGGAGAAGACATAACAAACCTCCCTCCACACGAAATCTACAGGAGGGGGATTATAAGGACATTTCAGATACCGCACCCACTCAGAAAACTGTCTGTTATGGAGAACATGCTAATTGCCAATGATAACCCGGGTGAGAGCTTCATCGGTAGTATAGGCCATTCATGGATGGAGAGAGAGGAAGAACTTGCTGAGAAAGCTTTTAATTTTTTAAAATTTTTAAAAATAGACCATTTATGGGATACTCAGGCATATAAGCTCAGTGGGGGGCAGCTTAAGCTCCTTGAGATAGGCAGAGCGTTGATGGCTGATGCAAAGCTGATAATAATGGATGAGCCCATAGCGGGTGTGAACCCAGTACTTGCACACGACATTTTGAAAAGAGTTACAGAGCTGAAGGAGGAGATTTCGTTTTTTATTGTAGAACACAGACTGGATATCGTGTTAAAATACGTAGATTACGTATATGTCATGGCAAATGGTAGAATAATAGCTCAAGGTTCTGAGAAAGATATACTTTCAGATAAAGAAGTGATAGAGGTGTATCTCGGTGATACTTACGCAGAAGCTTAATGCGGGTTACAAGGATGTCCATGTTTTATTTGATATCAATGCCACCATAGAACCGAATAAAATCACGGCAGTTGTTGGGCCTAATGGAAGCGGGAAAAGTACTTTCCTCAAGGCAATTTTCGGTCTTGCAAGTGTTTATTCTGGGAATGTAATATTCAAAGACAATGATATTACAAATGTGCCGTCTCATGAGAGGACTAAACTTGGAATTGCTTATTTGCCGCAGGTTGACAATGTTTTTACCAACCTCACTGTTAATGAGAACCTTAAAATCGCAGGTTACACTCTCGATAAAAAAGAATTTGAAGTTAGAAAGGGAATTGCGCTTAGAGCTTTTCCGGAGCTGAAAGATTTTCTCGGGAGGAAAAGCGGAACTCTGAGTGGAGGTGAGCGTCAATTCCTTGCCATTGCAACAGCTTTAATACGAAAAGCAGAGGTTCTGATGCTTGATGAGCCGACTGCACAACTCTCCCCCAAATTTGCCGAAATTATTTTTGATAAAATCGTGGAATTGAGAGATGATTTTAACCTGACAATTATTCTGGTGGAACAGAATATCACAAGGGCGCTGGAGATAAGTGAGAAAGCCTATCTGCTTGTCAGTGGAAGAGTGGCGTTTGAAGGAAAGTCTGATGAATTGAGAGACCACGAAAGATTTGAGAAACTCTGCATGGGTCTTGTCTGATTGGAAAAAACATTTTATATTTTGAGTATTACTATTATCATGAAATTTGTTGGACTGGATATCGGGACGAACTATACCAAAGCTACTCCAGATGGAAGCAAAGTTGCAATTTTCCCAAGCGTTGTTACCTATGGGGAGGAAAAAGACTGGAGCCTGAAGGGAGAAGAAAAGGACATTTACGTAGGTGAAGAGGCTCTGACATTAATTCAGAGTCAGGAAAATGTAGAAGCGATGAGACCCTTACATGAGGGCAGAATAATGAGCCAGTCATACATGGAACTCGCAAAACATGCTCTGAAGATTATGAACGCAGAACCTGACGTGATTTCAACAGGCTTACCCGTGAAGTCCTCAAAAAAGGAGAGAGAGGAACTTACCGGGGATGTGAAAGAGCAGTTGAATGCAAAAGCACTTATATTTCCTGAACCTGTTGGAACACTTGCATACATGGGAATTCCAACCGGTGTATGTGTTGATATCGGTTTTGGAACGACAGATATCGCAGTACTGTATCAGATGGAGTATGTAAGAGGAGATACAATTCTGATGGGCGTTGACTGGCTCTATAACAATCTTGAAGTAATGGTAAGGAAAAATGCTGGGATAAATGTAACTCCAGAAGAACTTACGAAATTGATAACAACACCGGATTATGAAGTTGGAAGAATACGTGGCGGAAAGACTGTAAAGACGACACATAAGGAGGTATCCGCAGAATATAACAAAATAGTGAGTAACTGGCTTGAGAGGATTGTAAGCAGGACAAAGCTAATCATAGAGGGACTTTCTACAGATATAGTAGACAAGATAGTTCTTACAGGTGGAGGTTCTCTTCTCCCGGGTGTATTTGAGGAGTTTACAAGGAATTTCGAAGACGTTGCAAAAGTCGTGATGCCAGATGACCCTGTAACAAGCAATACAAAAGGTTATTACAAACTTGCGAGTGTACTTCTGGAGAACGAGGTTGAAAAGGTTAAGGAATCGGTGAAAGAGACCAGAGTGCTAATAAAACCTGAAAAAGAAAAAAAGAAGGTCAAAGTAAAAAGCAAATAAATGAAAATATCGATTGAGATTCCTCCTGACATTGAAAAGCTGCTGCTGAAAAAATGTGAAAAATCTAAGCTGGATCCTCCTGAGTTGGTCCTTTCTCTGCTTGAGTGGTACTTTCTGAAATGGAGAAAAAGCAGAATAGATGGTGGGAGTGGCTTCATAAAGATTGCAAATCAATGTGCAGTTGAGAGAGTAAAATACTGTAAGTACAGTGACGGAAAGCGTTGCGCCCGGGAAGTTCTGAACGATTTGGTAACAGAAAAAGAGCCCGAGCCAATTATTCCCTACAGATGTCTGTTCTGCATCCACTTTGTTGATCGTAGGGCTCCAAAACCAATGGAATTTAAGAAAGATGCCATAGACCAGACTTATGAAATTGCAAGGGTTGCTGCCCGTCTTGTGGTAGAGCTCTATAGGGAAAAACTTGGATATAAGCCCAGTTTGACCGTTGAGGAGATAGAAAAGGAGATTACAAAGGAGGATGTCGAAAGCTTGCTTGAGAACTGGTAAAGAGGAAAATAAATAAACTTATCAGGTTTAGGTATAATTTCAGAATTAAATTTTTCTCGGGTCAGTTATCTCCCCATAAATAGCAGTTGCTGCGGCAGTTGCAGGAGAAACGAGATATATTTTTCCTTCTGGACTTCCCTGTCTCCCAACAAAGTTCCTGTTTGATGTTGAGACACTGATTTCATTGGCAGCAATCAATCCGAAGCTTCCGCCCATGCATGGCCCGCATGAAGGAAACTCAACTATTGCCCCGGCATCCACAAGAGCATCTATAAGCCCTTCATTCAGGATTTTCCTGTATTCCTTTCTTGTTGCCGGGATAACTATCAATCTGATATTCTGTGCAACCTGCTCATCTTTCAGAATGTCTGCTGCAATCTTTATATCCTCATATCTCCCATTTGTGCATGAACCGATAAAGACCTGATTCACCTCTGTTCCTTCAACCTCTTCAATATCAACAACGTTATCAACTCTGTGCGGTTTTGCCACCTGTGGACTCATTCCTGTTACATCAAGCTCAACCTTTTTTCTGAAAATCGCATTCTCATCACTTTTTAGCTCAACCTCCTCTATTCCAAGATATTCGGAGGTTATTTTATCAGGCTCAATTATTCCTGCCTTACCACCCATCTCAATTGCCATGTTTGACATCGTGAGCCTTTCACTCATGTTCATGTTCTTTACAACGCTTCCCGCATACTCGCATGCGTTATAATTTGCTCCATCGCTCCCCACGATTCCTATTAACTTCAAAATAACATCTTTACTGTAAACATGCTTTCCCAGTTTGCCAGAAACTTCGAATCTGATTGTCTCAGGAACCTTAAACCACAACTTTCCTGTTGCAAAGACAAATCCCATGTCTGTGGAGCCAATACCTGTAGCAAAAGCTCCTAAAGCTCCGTACATACACGTATGGCTATCTGCTCCAACAACAATCTCGCCTGGCATAACGTGTCCCTTCTCAACCATGAGCTGATGTGCAATGCCTTCTTTAATATCGTAGTTCAGTATTCCCTGTTCCTCAGCAAATTCCCTCAGCATTTTCTGATTCTCCGCTGAAATCACACTGTCAGCTGGTGCCTGATGATCAAAAGCCATAATAATTTTCTTAGAGTCCCATACTTTTCCCCCGCCTGTAATCTCTCTGAATGCCTTTATTGCAAGTGGAGCGGTGATGTCATGAACCATTGCTTTATCAATCGGAGCGAGTACGTAATCCCCTGCACTGACATCTTCTCCCATAGCTCCTGAAAATATTTTCTCAGCAATTGTTTTTCCCGAACTGTCTGCCATGGCTAATTCACAAAACCCTCCATTTATTTATCTTTCGCCCCCTGTGTCAAAGTCAGCAAAGTATTTATCATTAAAGGATTTTCCTCACTTTTAATGGATACCTTAATGGAACAGACGAAGAGAAATTCATCTCCTGAGTGGTTGAAGAAAGTAGCTCAGAATGAAGGAATTGATCCGGACTTAATTACTAAGCTTGTGGCAAAAGGAGAAGTTGTCGTATTTCGAAATAACCTCAGAAATAATGATTTTGAACCAAAAGCTATTGGAAAAATGGTTTCAACAAAAATAAACGCAAATATCGGGACTTCTGCCGATTATGTTAATGTTGAAGAGGAGGTTGAGAAAGCCTTAACCGCCCGTAAGTATGGTGCAGATGCGATTATGGACCTGTCTACGGGCGGAGATATTGATGATATAAGAAGAAAAATAATTAAGAGCGTTAATATTCCAGTTGGAACTGTTCCAATATATCAGGCAGCAAGGGAAGCCAAGGTTGTTGTTGATATGGATGCTGACGATTTCTTCAGAGTCGTTGATAAGCAGGCGAAAGATGCAGTGGATTTTATGACAATTCATGCAGGAGTTAACTGGACGAGTATTGAGAGGCTGAAGAGGAGTGGACGGCTTCTGGGGGTTGTCAGCAGAGGTGGTGCCATCACAATAGGCTGGATGCTCCATAATGAGATGGAAAATCCCTATTATGAGAATTTTGACTACCTACTTGAACTGCTAAAGGAATTTGATGTTGCCATCAGTCTGGGAGATGCTTTCAGGCCAGGATGCATTCATGATGCAGGTGATAGAGTCAAGTTTACTGAGTTTATACTCCTTGGTGAGCTTGTTGAAAGGTGCAGAGAAGAAGGAGTTCAGAGCATTGTTGAGGGCCCGGGTCACGTCCCCCTTAACGAGATAGAAACAGCGGTCAGAGCGATGAAGTCGCTTACAAGAGATGCTCCACTGTATCTTCTTGGCCCTATCGTTACAGATATAGCCTCAGGTTACGACCACATTGCATCTGCAATCGGAGCAGCCATTGCAGGAATGTATGGTGCAGATTTTCTCTGTTATGTTACACCCTCAGAACATCTTGCACTGCCTACTGTAGAAGATGTGCGAGAGGGCGTTATTGCATCAAAAATAGCAGCTCATGCCATTGATTTAATAAAAGAAGGTCAGAGTAATCGCACAGAGGAGAAAGATTTTTTGATGTCTGTTGCGAGAAAAAATCTTGATTGGGAGACGCAATTTAAACTTTCCATTGACCCTGATAAAGCGAGAAAAGTCTGGGAAAGGAGGAAATCTAAAAGTGAATCATGTTCAATCTGTGGCGACCTCTGTGCGATAAAGCTCGTAAAAGAGGCTTTTGGTGACGAGAGCGAAACCACATGTTTTTGATTTGACTGGTGATTGAATGGTAAAAATTGCCATAAAACCATCGTCCATGAGGGACAGGACAGGAAAATGGCGAAGCTTCAAACCTGTTATTGACACCACGAAATGCAAAAGAAACTTTGAGCCGGTAGCAATAGGCAGACTTGAGAGATTTGTTGCGGACTG
>MTMJ01000075.1 GCA_002010045.1 Archaeoglobus sp. JdFR-22
GTAGTTTTTACCAGCTAGCTCAGAGAATCAGTTTTGCGGAGAAGTGGGTTAAGGAATTTTTGAATTTTGGTTAAGTAAGTTATGTCAAATACTATAATTTTTAAATTCCTCATTCAATCACCATATCTGTATAAAGCTAAGCTTCTAAAAATCTTTTTGAGATATTCCAATCGTTTTGCAATATTATCTGCATCCTCTTTTTTGCAGACTGACATTGTTTCATTAAATCCAATTATTAACATACTCCGGAACTGTTCCATTTTCTTCCCTGTATACATGGCCGCTCTCGTAGTACATGTCGATCGTTGCGGAGATTTCATAGAGGCTTTCTTCCAGCTTTTTGACATAGTTTACCTCTACCTTACCAAGGGAATGAGACGACTCTGAACTCCACCAGAGGCTGTATCCCCATAGTGTTCCGCTCTTATCTCTGAATTCCTCTTGAGTTATCTTTCCCATCTCAAGTGCTCTAAACAACTCCATAAGTTCCTTTTCGCCCTTCTCAAGCTCTTTACGTATCAGTTCCTTTATCACTTCTTCTGTAATTTTCTCCATTTTTATCGCCCGTCGTACATCAAAGCCATTTGTTGCTATGGGTAACTCATTCAAACCTGAGATTGAAAAGGATGATAATTGTGTAAATAAAAACCCTTCTCCAATCCTAATGTTAGTCCAGCACATCATACAGCATTAAAATATTTATAATATTGAACTACTTGGATAGAAATGAGGTGTCAATATGTCTGGAGCTAAAGTTGTGTTTTTCGTATTGCTGGCACTATTTCTCTCCTCTGCTGTGGTTGAGGCCCATTATGACCCACCGGATTCTCCTGCAATTGAAGTTAGAGTTTACATAGAGGGAATTGCACTGGTAGAGAACATGGACGACGGGTTCAACGGTGCTGCCGATATTAAGATTAACTACGAGGTAATCCATGAAGGGCATGAGAGTGGTAAAGGCTCTAAGGAAATAAACTATGACTGGGATGTCCATAAGGGCAGAATAAAGAGTATAACTCCTAAAATACTCGCTTACAGCCATAAAGAGTGTTCTCCAATGGAAGAGATAACAGTTAAGCTGGACTTAAAGGAGCTGGGTTTCTCTGATACGTCCATAGGGAAAGGATCAGTAACGGTAACCAGGCCAGAGAAAACGATTGTAAATGCAGGGAAAGTGAGAATTCTCATCGAAGTTGAGGCGGTTCCTATAGATGCAGTTTCAGAAAAGTGTTCATGGTTCCATGATCAACCGGATAGCTATGCAAGTAGCATTGTAACCCACTCTGGCGGTTACATCTATGACTGGCAACTGGCAAATATGATAAAGATGTGGATAGCAGAGAAGGGTTATGCAAATCTTGTTTTTATCTTCAGCCAGTGTTTTGGAGGAGGTATGATCGATGATCTTCGGGATAAACTGGCAGGAACAGGTGATGCTGCTTTTCTCAGTGCTTCAAAGCATGATGAGCCAGCATGGGGGCTGCCGGATGGCTACAATCCTGATTATTATCCGGAGTTTAAGGGACGTGGTTTTACCAGGCCAGAGAGTTCTTATCCCAAGGAAGTTGGTGAGGAACTTGAAAAAACAGGCAAGAGTGCACCGACTATAGAGGAGATCGCAAAAACAGCAGAGAGGGAAGACTTAAGTGGGCCTTATGGGCTGCTTGAAGAAAATAATGAACACCCTCAGTATACTTCTATAGGAAAGGGAGACGATATCAGGATTGGAAAAAAGGCTGATGGATCAGATGTTGCAAGCAAGCATGCAATTCTTTTTGCTGGTGACGCAGACAGATTACGCCACTGGAACAATGTGGACAGGACATACAAAGCATTGAGAGGACACGGCTTCTCAGATGATAATATAGTGGTACTGGTGGGAGATGGCAAGAAGCGCTCTGATGGATCGGATGCTCCAGCATACGTTGATGGCCCGGGGACGAAAAAAGCACTGTATGAAGCTATTGAGAACATCAGCAAGAAGATGAACAGAAATGAGCAGCTTGTGTTCTGGGTCTCAGACCACGGTAACAGAGAACGTTTTGAAGATGCCCTGAATGATGCGATAAAAGACCCGGTAAAAACACCGATACCTCCAAAAGAGACTGCCAAAAACCCCGATCAGATAACGTGGGATCTTGACGAGAGTTTCCTGGAGGTAATGGCTCTCGACCCATTCAACGAGCCTTACGTAAGCATCGTTGTTGAACCTCCAGTTCTGGATGTGACAGAATCAGAGTTCCTTGAGAAGATCGAACTGTACCTCAATGGGGAAAAGCTCACTGTTGAGTTGATCGAGCCCATTGTTGCATACGATGACAATCCGGACCCTGATGGTTATGAACTCGTATATCCAGCAAAGGAAGAGCTGCTTGACTATGATAACCTCATCGAGGTTGGCTGGGGAGGTAGTCCAGATGAATTTAAAGAATACGAAGTACTCACTCTCCAGATAAGTACGGGAGGTATATCAGAATTCACTGTAGAACTGAATGAATCTGGAACACCTGAAGAGCCTTCCTTATTTGAGTTGCTTGAAAAGAAGAAAGACGAGTACAACAGGAATGTAAATGCCGTTCCAGGCTTGATAAAGAGTATAATTGGTAACGAGAGAATAAACATCGAGATCAGTCTTGACAGTGGCGAGACGCTTGTTATAGGGGTTGTAACCAGAGATGCCAGAGTCATAGAATTTACTGAAGGTGGACTCATGAATCCGACAATCAGGGCATGGACAGATGAAGGGGTTGTGACTGAAATAATAGAATCGAAAGATTTCATCAATAGTGCGGTTAATGCGGTGAATACTGGAGAGATAAACTATGAGGGGGTAGGTTTCGCAAAGAACATAAAGATAAATGCTTTAAAGTCTCTGATGGGGATGTATAGTTTAATCAGAGGAGTTATAGGAGCAGTATAATCGGCTATCAACTCCCGATCTCCTCCTCATCCTTTCCGGTATATATGAAGGCGTTAAAATTGCTCAAATCTCCTTTTACGATGGAAACAACATTGTATTTCTTCCTTATTCCTTCCAGTTCTACATTGGAGAGAATCTCGGAAGAAACCAGAAAGAGAAAATTATTTTTTAATATGGCAAAATCAGCTTCTGGAAAATCATCTTTCACGTCTCTTTCAGCGAACATCTCTTCATTCGCTTTCCAGAACTCTTTTTCCAGTGTCTGGTCATGTGGTTGTAGCAGAACACAATCCTCATTAATCAAAATAACATTTGCAGCAGAGTTATGTCGCAATACCATGAAATCACTCGTTACTGCTGGAACCAGAGGAAATGCACAGAGATAGACATTGTTAACTTTGATATTACATCCTGCAGTCAGTCCGGTATTCCAGAAAGAGTCCCTGTAGAATTCATCAGGCGGTAGTATCTCTGTCTGAAATCCTTTCCTTCTGAATTCCTCAGTTAGCTTTGTAAGAGCGTTATAGAACCTCTTCTGTCTCTCTTCTTCTCTTTTAATTGCCTCTTCAATATCCTCTTCAGTAAGATTTACTCCTCCCTTCATCGATTGAAAATAGCTCTTCCAGCACCCAACTGCTTTTTCCGTTACCGATTCAGCGATATTTTCTTCCCTGTTAAACGCTTTCTTAGCAATCTCTAAAAATATCTTCCTCATACATCTGTCAAATTCCGTTTTTGCAGACTGAACGTATTCTGCGGTTGCATCGTCTCCCCCTAAAATTTTTTGTTCCTCGTAATCAGGAATTTTTCTCATTCTGGACATCTCTTTTTGACTTACCTAATTTATTTTATTATTAAATTTTTTAATCATTGTTGATTTCTTATATCTCCACAGCATTCTGATAAAATGAGAATATTGGTATCACATTAATTAAAATTTCTGTGATGTTATCAATGTGCATTTGTCCTTTCACTATTGCATCATTTGTCTCAGGAAAGAAGAATTTGCTGAGAAATACAAACTGGGAGATATGGGAAATAATAAAAGATTTTTTTGAAAATTACAAATAAATCTGGCAATCATAACACATATATACTAAAAATAACTCTATTATTTATGGAGTATTATCCAAGAAAAATAGAAGAAAAATTGGATAAGTGGATAGAAAGAAAAGAAATCTTGTTGATTAAGGGGGCAAGGCAGACTGGCAAAACCACCCTCCTTTTACATATCAGAGAAAAACTCGATGGCAACTACATAACACTGGAAGATGAAGAACTAAAGAAATCTTTAGAGTCAAACCCGAAACAGTTTATAAAGAGGTACTTAGACAGGAGAGTCTTACTTGTAGATGAAGCACAGTATGTAGAAGATATAGGTAAAATACTGAAGCTCCTTTACGATTTATATGAGGAAAAATTGAAGTTGATTGTTACAGGCTCCGGTTCATTCGATATAAAGGTGGAAGTTGGTAAGTATCTAGTAGGGAGGGCTATTTACTTTGAATTATTCCCTCTAAGTTTTGAAGAATTTTTACTGTGGAAGGCAAAGGATTTGCACAAAGTCTTTATCGACTATAAGAAGCAATTCATGAATTTTGTCTTCGGTGGTGAAAAGATAAACAAACCTGTTTTTGAGAAGGAGTTCTACTCATTACTTGAGAGCTATATTGTATTTGGCGGTTTTCCTGCAGTGGTGAAAGAGGATGATGAAGAAATAAAGAAAGAGTTGCTGAAGAACTTGGTCAGAACTTATGTGGAAAAGGATGTCTTCTTTTTTCTCGGAGTAAGGCATATAGACAAGTTCAGAGATTCTATGAGATATTTAGCTTTTAATACTGGCTCATTACTTAACATTTCTTCTTTAATGAATTTGTTGAACATGGATTACAAAACCGCAGACAATTACATCTCCATTCTTTCAAACACGTATTTAATTTCTTTAGTTTCTCCGTTTTACAGGAATCTGAGCACAGAATTGAGAAAATCAAAAAAACTGTATTTTGTTGATATCGGGTTAAGAAATTCGATAATTAACAATTTTTTACCTCTAGAAAACAGAAACGACAGAGGGATGCTGCTTGAGAATTTTATTTTTAACGAACTGAGACATGATTTTGAGAAGATAAATTACTGGAGGACTGCAGGGAAAGCAGAAGTTGACTTTATTGTAAATGCCAATGATAGTCTCATTCCAGTAGAAGTGAAAAGTGAGACAAAGATTACAAGAGGTTTCCTGAGCTTCATAAAGACATACAAGCCAAAGAGGGCTGTAGTTTTTACCTTCAGGGATTTCAAAGTGAAAAAGATTGGAGAGACCGAAGTGGCATTTGTTCCACATTATTTTGCGTGAGATTTTTCTTAATTGCTCAACAATAAATTTTTCTTTTATTCATTTATTTTATTTATCTAATTGCTTACTAATGTCAAATTCTACTTAAATGCTCTTTTTTGTTAAGACTAATTGCCGATTGAATGTAACAATTGGCGAGAACGCGAAGTTCCCAAAAAAAAGAATTTGGGTGAGCATTAGCGAAGTTGAATATACTCCTTGTCAGGCGAAATTAAGAGATATTGAAAGTGGTTTCTCTTTCAATGCTCACTTTTAGAATAGAGAACCCGATATTTCATTTTCTTTATAATATCTTCTTCATTTTCCTTTATATCTAGAGTATAGCTCTAGAAACTATTGCAAACTTATTTCAAAGTCTTCTCTAATTATTTTACGCAGAAGCCCTTTAGGTATATCTTTACTTCCATGTACAGGAACAGTGATTACTCTTCCATCTTCTGACCTTAGTCTTACGTGAGAACCTTTCATCCTGACAACACTGAAGCCTATGGATTCTAAAAACTTTACAAGTTCTCTACCTTTGATTGCAGGAAGTTTAGGCATTTTGAACTATTCTAAGTTCTCGAAATCCTATGAACTTATTGAGTTCTTCCAACTCAGTCTCCTCTAGACACATTTCTATAACTTCTCTTATGTTCCCCAGTGCCTCATCTATCGTTTCGCCATAAGAATGGCAGCCTTTAAAAAGTGGACAGCTTACTGTGTAATATCCATCTTCATCCATTTCAATAATTATCGGGAGGTGTAATTTTTTCATTTTGGGCACCTTTTTGAGATAAAATTGTTCTGTATATTTAAAGACATTTCGCTTATCGTTGCATCGGGAGTTGCCGAAGAGGAATTTGAGTGAACTCTGGCTCACCTTTTTATGCTGTGTTAGGTGAAGTAATTTTTACCTGTTATTTCAATCTCTGCTGAATAATTTGTTTTATTGCATTATACGCAGGCTTAGGTGTAAAATCTCTATATGTTATACCGATTCCAGAATTTTCGTCATTTGAGTCATCTGTAAAATAGAAGATGCAGAATCCATCAAATCCGTTCCGATCAGCAAAATCTATCGCATAGATAAAATAATTTTTCTGATTTCCATCTTCTTCCGGAGTTGAAGGTCTTGATAATTTACCCCAGTTGTCAAGCAGGTTCGTCTCCCCTATCCAGATATCACCATGCCAATCATACTTATCTTTCAATTCAACAAGATTCTGGACATTAACTTCAAGATCCTCATAGTTATACGGGTCACAGCCTATAATATCTACTAACTTACTATTATCTTTCATTATTGCTTCTGTGAACTCATATTCTGATGAACCATGAGGACTCCCCTTACGAACTATCTGATTTAAAATTATCTCTGTATCTGGAGATATATTTCTAACCACATCTGCAACTTCTTTCGTGTATTCAACCCATTCATCTATTGTTCTTACAGAATTAACCTGATTGCCTATGTTAAATGGGCATTCCGGAACAATCATCATATAGTCAGGTTTATATCTTTCTGCTAAATATCTTGCCTCATTAGTATACATCTCCCTGAATTCTTCCCAACTTGCCTTTCCAGAACCACCATAGGGATAATTCCACATATCTTTCCAGTTATACCAGGTTTCCATACCATAAACCCCGATATAAACCTTAAGATTCTTGGAACGAGCGTATGCGATAATTGTATCAAGTTTCTCCATCTCCTCTGGATAATTAATTGCTTCATTCCTGATGTCAAAACGCACAAAATCCACACCAAGTTCTTTCGCAAGGTCAATCTGTTTTTTGCTCTCATTGACCAAAATCAAGCCCCTCCAGAATCCGGGATAACGATAAGACGCATAATCTATTGTCACACCAAATGTCATGGAGGTATGAATGTCATTGATATCTGGAGTTGCAGGAATACTGTCAAAACATCCAATTAGCAATATGGAAATGACAATCAGCACAAAGCCAAAGATGATTGCTTTTTTCCCTCTCATTGTTTAACCTCCCTGTAAATTAGAGTATTAGACAAAACATTTTTAACCAATAACTACAAAATGGCTACATGGGACGAAAACCTGAAAAAGAAGTTGTTAAGTGGTTAACTGCAGAA
>MTMJ01000054.1 GCA_002010045.1 Archaeoglobus sp. JdFR-22
AAAAGCTGAAAGGACTTATGGAGATGAAACACATAAAGCGGTAAAACTCCTTGTAGAACTGGGTTTTGTGAAGATTGAGAGGGGTAAAATACTTCTGACAGGTAGCGGAAAGAGGTTTATAGATTTGCCGCTTCCGTAATCAAATTAAAGATGAAAAATGATTAACATACTTTCATTTCTGGAGGAATAAATATAAAGGGGAAATTCAATATTTAATTGGGGAGAGGTGGCGGGCGGCAGACCGAAAGGAGGAAAGTCCCCCCACCGTAAAAGGCAGACCTTCGCAAGGAGGTACCTCGAGAGAGGTGGAACAGCACAGAAACGATACCCCCTGTGAGCTATGCAATGAATCCGGGAGGATGAGGTCATCACCTGGGGATGAAACGGCTGACCCTGCCGGTGCAAGCCAGATGGCGCTCAGATTAATGCCGCCAGAACAGAAGGGGGCTTACTACCACCACTCCCCATTTTCTTTACCCAAAGATTTTTAATCTAAGTGTGAGAGAATTAAGAATCCAGTTAATTAAGAACGGAAGTGGATTGTCTATGGGTGTAGAAATCTGTACAATAAATGCAGGGAAGAAGGGTGTAACGGAAAACTTAATAACCGAGATAAACTCCCAGCTTGAGAAACATGGAACTGTGAGAGTAAAAATGCTTCGCAGCTTCAGAAATAAAGAAAGGAAAGAGCTTGCCGATGAGATTGCCTCAAAAGTGAACGGTAAGCTTGTAAATCTTAAAGGCTTTGTGATGGTATTCAAGAGGTGTTGAAATGGCAACGGTGTATGATATTCCGGCTGACACATTGATCAAAAGGATTGCCGATAGATTGAAGGAAATGGAAGAGATTAACCCACCTGAGTATGCTAAATTCATAAAAACCGGTGTCCATAAACAGAGAGCGCCTGAACAACCCGACTGGTGGTATATCAGGGCAGCTGCAGTATTCAGGAAGATTTATACAGATGGACCTGTCGGAATCAAGAGACTCAGAGTCGCATACGGTGGAAAGAAGAGGCGTGGTGTTAAAAGACCAAGGTTCAGGATGGGTAGTGGCGCACTGATAAGAGATATTGTACAGCAACTTGAGAAGGCAGGTTATGTATCTTCATATAAGCGGGGAAGAGTGGTATCACCACAGGGCAGGGCATTTCTGGATAAGAGTGCCACTGAAGTAAAGAAAAAAATTCTTGATAAATTTCCATCTCTTGAAAAATATTAAAAAGGTGCTTGCTTATGGAAGCGGACGAGCTTGAGGAATTGAGAAGAAGGAGGTTAAGAGAACTACAGAGTCAGAGACAGCAGGAAATTGAGGAGCTTCAGAGACAGCATGAGATTCAGCAACAGATTGAAGCGAGAAAACAGGCAATCCTCAGGCAAATCCTTGAACCAGAAGCAAAAGAAAGACTTGGAAGAATAAAATTAGCCCATCCGGAAGTTGCAGAAGGAGTGGAGAATCAGCTTATCATGCTGGCGCAATCTGGAAGGCTCAAGCAGAAAATAAATGATAACATGCTTGTTGAAATACTCAAAAAAGTCATGCCAAAGAAGCGAGAGCCCAGAATTATAAGGAAGTGAAGGAGAGATATATATGGGTAAAAAAACAATTGGTGTTAAGAAAAGGCTCGGCAAACGCCTTAAACAGAACAGAAGAGCACCCGTCTGGATAACGATGAAAACTAAAAGGACAGTGTTCGCAAGTCCAAAAAGAAGAAACTGGCGTTCAACAAAACTGAAAATCTGAGGTGGAATTATGGCAGAAATTATTCTGGAAAGAATTTATTCCTTCAGACTCAGACAGAAAATGAAGAAATATCCGAGATGGCTGAGGGCAAAGAAAGCAAGCAAGCACGTCAGAAATTTTCTTTCAAAGCACCTGAAAACTGAACCTGAGATGATCAAAATTGACAAATCATTGAATGAGAAAATATGGAGCAGGGGTGCCCAAAAGCCGCCTGCCAGAATTAAGGTTCGTGCTGTTAAATTCGACGATGGTGTGGTAGAAGCAGAACTCGCATAGACATGCCAGAATTGCTGAGAATAAATGGAAACCCTCTGATTGGGCTTTACATGAGAGTGACGGAGGATGCAGCCATTCTGGGAGTTAATGATAGAAGGGTAAAAAGTCTGTTAAAGAATAATCTTGGCGTTGATGTGGTCGTAACTACTGTAGCAGGCTCTGAACTTGTCGGCGCACTTGTTGCAGCAAACTCGAATGGGGCAGTTGTCAGCCATCACGTGCTTGAGAGAGAAATTAAGAAATTGAGTAAGTATTTTGATATTGATGTGGTAGAGACGAATATGACCTGTTTTGGCAACATTCTCTGTTTGAATGATTCCGGAGGTTTAATCCATCCGGATGCGAAAAAAAGCCTCATATCAAAAGTTGAGAAAGCACTCGAAATAGATGTCAATCCCGGCACAATTGGGGGAATAAAGACTGTGGGAATGGCTGCATGCGTGACAAATAAGGGGGGCTTGTTGAATCCCAATACCAGTGAATGGGAGATGAAAAGAGTTAAAAAATCCCTCAATATAGAACCAGTGGTTGGGACAGTTAATTTTGGAGGGGATATGGTAGGCACGGGAGTTGTGGCAAATAGCAAAGGTTACATAGCCGGTGAAGACACAACGGGCTTTGAACTTGGTGTTATTGAAGATGCTTTAGGTTTTCACGAGGTGGTTTTATGATATTCGAAGTAGAGGGAAAGTTCAAAGTGAATGGAGAGTGGATGTTTTTTAAGAAAAAAATTGAAGCACATAATGAGAATATGGCAACTGAGAAAACATACTCTTTAATAGGGAGCAACCATAAGGTAAAAAGAAATCTAATCAGGATTAATGGAATCAGGAAGGTCGAATGATTATGGAAAAAGATGAAAAGACAAGGCAGATACAGGAAAAATATCTGATGCTTCAGCAGTTAAGGAATGAAAGTGAAACCATACAGAAAAAGATTCTGGAGATAGAACTCGCCCGGTCAGAACTCGATAATACCATAGAGAGTCTCGAATATTTTGAATCTCTTGATGGAACGGTGGAAGCTCTCATGAATCTCGGTGGGGGCGTTTTTGCTTACGTTGATGTGAAAGAATCAAAAAAAATGCTTGTTGACATCGGAGCGGGAGTTATTGTTGAAAAAGAAGTTAAGGAAGCAATAGACACACTGAATAAAAGAAAGGATAAAATGCAGAATACTGTGTCAAAACTTGAAGAAATGCTTGATACGATTGTTACAAGAGCAGAAAAACTACAGAGTGAGTTAATTGAGTTATCCAGCGAATCAGGTGAGGAATAAGAATGTTCAAGTCGCTGAAGGATAAGCTGAAATCCTTCAAAAAGATAATAGACGAGAAGTTTGAGAAACCTGTTGAGCAGGAATTGGCTGAAGAACAGACTAAATCTGCGTCAAAGAAAAAAGAAAGTGCAAAGAAGAGCAAGACGGTAACAGTAGCGGCAGATGCGAAAGTTAAAGAAGCAAAAGTGTCTAGACCTAAAATAGGATTGAAAGATAAAGTATCAACGCTTCTCATAAAAAGAGAGATCGTAATTGATGAGGGCAAGCTTGAAGACATAGTCGATGAACTTGAGATTCCTCTTCTTGAGAGTGATGTGGCATTTGAAGTTGTCGAAGAAATCTCAGAAAAGTTGAGAGAGAGGCTTATAGGGCGAACAAAGAAGATTAATGAAAGACTATCAGATATAGTTTTGAGCGAATTAAAGGTAATTATCAAGGACATACTTGATAAAAATAAGTTTGATTTTGACGATTATATTGTATCAGGTCTAAAGGAGAAAAAACCCATCAACATAATTTTCGTTGGAGTTAATGGAACTGGAAAAACAACAACGATTGCGAAGTTTGCGAAGAGATTGATGGACATGAACTACTCAGTTGTAGTCGCTGCAGGCGACACATTCAGGGCTGGAGCAATAGAACAGCTTGAAGAACATGCTAACAGGCTTGGAGTTAAACTCATAAAGCATAAGGCTGGAGCAGACCCCGCTGCCGTGATATATGACGCAGTAAGACATGCCGAAAGCAAGAGAATTGATATAGTTCTATCAGATACCGCCGGTAGGATGCACACCAAGAGAAATCTGATTGAGCAGCTGGAGAAAATCAAGCGTGTCACAGAACCTGACCTCACAATCTTCGTGGACGAGAGCATTGCAGGTAATGATGCTGTTGAGAGGGCAAGAATGTTCAATGAGACTGTCGGTATTGATGGAAGTATCCTCACAAAACTCGATGCAGACCCGAAGGGTGGCACGGCAATTTCAATCAGTTTTATCACAGGTAAACCGATTCTGTTTCTTGGAATCGGACAGGGCTACGACGATTTGAAAAAATTTGATTCAAAATGGCTGGTTGACAGGATTTTTGAGTAGTTTTTAACCGAGAGATAGAATCCCGCAAACCAGATTGTTGATAGCGAGAACGCAACCGGTACAAGGGCAATTATAGCGGGAGGGAAGAAAACAGCCGGGAGAATTATTGTGGAGGAGATTATAACTATCACGGCTATCCAAACGAAATTCTGAATTCCGAACCTGACCCCCTGAGTGAAAGAGTCGAAAACTCCCAAGTTCTCAGAAATTAACAAAAAGCGAGCTGGCATTAGAACTATACTCAAAAGGAAAATCGCAGAACTCTCAATAAATTCGATGAGTGGACTCTTCGACAGATAATATAGAAGGGATATTGGAAAAATTATTGATATTAGAGCGACGGTCATCAAAATCTCCAGAAATACCATTCTCGGAGTAAAGATAAAACCCTTGTTCAGGAAATCGGATAACCCGATTTTTTTACAAGTGTTTAAATCAAGAGCAAGCCCGACGACTCCTGCAATAAAGAATTCCATGACGACAAACCCAACAGTGCCGAAAACGAAAAGTGATATCAGTGTTTTCTCCATGTCCTCTGCAAGCGTTGATTGTAAATCCTCAACGATTTTCTCCGGGTCATTATTTGCCATCTCTATTACTTTTTCGGGTGGAATTATAGATAACAGCGCCCCGAGGAGCAAAAAATAGACAAGAATCAAGCCTGTAAAAACAAGCAATAAAATTATCGGATTTTTGAGAAAGATTTTGAATCCATCAACTATTATTTCTCTCATCGAATGGTTCATTCATATACCTGCCTTTGAATTCTATTGATAATCTTCTAGAGTATTCTGACAATCTTCTGGTTTTCATCCTTTTTCTGACTGTATTTATTCTTTTGCTCATTGTAATTTTAATGTTGTGGATTACCATTACAGTAAAAACAGAACTGCTCTTCTGGAGGCTCACAATTTGAAATTATCTCCTCAGTAAGCTCTCTTCCTGACTTCTTTCCAGCTGTCGAATTGTCTCTTCAACTATATTGAAGTACTTCGAGTATTCAGGAGGTGCAAACTCGATGAATTTCTTGTAATGTTCTATTGCTTTTCTAAAATCACCTCTGTCTCTGTAAGCCACTCCAAGGTTGTAATGTGCATCCGCATTACCCGGAGTAATATTCAAAACTTCTTTGAACTCCTCTATCGCTCTGTCGATTTTTCCCTGTTTGTAATGAACGACGCCGAGATTGAGATGTGCATCCGCATACTCTGGATTAATTTCAAGTGTCCTCAGATATTCTTCAACAGCTTTTATCAGGTTGCCCCTGTCGTGATAAATCGTACCGATGTTATAGTGAGCATCCGCATTATCCGAATCGACCTTCAGGACTGCTCTTAACTCCTCGAGTGCCCTGTTGGAGTTTCCTAACTCCTTGTAAGCAATTCCGAGATGCAATCTGGCTTTTAAATTACCCGGGTCTATTCTTAAAGCCTCTTCGAATTCTTCTATCGCAGGTTTTATCTCTCTCCTCTCAATATATGCTAATCCGAGCATTAAGCGAGCTTCCAGATTATCGGGTTCTTCTTTCACAGCCTGATGCAGCTCTTTTATTGCAAGACCCGTCTCCCCATAGTTAAAGTACGAAATTCCGAGCTTCAATCTTGCTTCATTGTGGTGGGGATTTAGATTCAGGACTTCCTCAAATTGCGTTATTGCATTCTCAAAATCACCTTTTTCAAAATAAATCAATCCCATCTCATAGTAAGCATGAAAGTCTTCGGGATTTGACTTCTGTATTTGCGTAAAAACGTTTAACGCCTTCTTCAATTTACCCTCACCCTTATAAGCAAGTCCAAGCCTGTACAGAGTGTCGGTAGCATCAGGATTTACTTTCAGTACTTTATTGAAACACTCAACTGCTCTTTTGAATTTACCGAGTTCCATACAGGTTTCACCGAGAACGTAAAGGATTTTAGTATCTGATTTCTCTTTAAGAACTTTCTCAAACTCCTCAACCGCCTCGTTCAACTTATTAACATGTTTATATGAAAGACCAAGCAGATAAGAGGCTTCAGCACCTCCACGGTTGGAGTTTATTACTTCTTTTAATTCTTCAATTGCCTTTGAATACTCTTTCTGGTTAAAGTACATTTTACCCAGATTGTACTTTGCTCTCATATTTCCCGGGTCAATCCTGATAACCTCGTTAAACTCCTTCACAGCCTCACTGAACATCTCTTCTTCAGAATAAATTTCTCCGAGTGACATATGTGCATCCAGATAATCTGGATTCAATTTTACGACTTCTTCAAGTTCCGTTATGCTTTCCTCGAGTAATCCGCATTCTCTGTAAACCAGACCGAGATTGTAATGCACTGTGACATCATCGGGTTTAATTTTCAAAGCCTCGTTAAATTCTTTAATTGCTGAAGTATAGTCTCCTTTAAGTTGGTAAGTAATTCCAAGATTCAAATGAGCTTCGAAGGAAGAAGGATCAATTCTGAGGGCTTCAAGAAACTCCCTTGATGCGATTTCATATTCTTCAATGTCTCTGTAAGCAAGCCCAAGTCTGTTGCGTATCTCAAAATCATCGGGATTTGAGCTCAGTATCTTTTTATACTCCTCAATTGCAAGGTTGTATTCCCCGTTACTGTGGTAGAGTTCTCCAAGATTGTATCTTGCATCTCTGCTATCTGGATTCAATTCAAGCACTCTCTTAAATTCCTCAATGGCTTCTCTAACTGCCCCCTGTTTTATATAGACAAGCCCAAGTAGATGATGAGAATTCTCGTTCTGCGGATTCGTTTTGATGTCGTTCTTCAGCTCGATTACACTTTCTTCAAGATTTCCGAGAAGGAAATAAGCCTGACCCAGTTCATAATGAATATTGAAATCGGGATTCAATTCAAGCACTTTCCTGAATTCTTCTATAGCCCTCTCAAACTCTCCAAGCTCTTTGTAAATAATCCCAAG
>MTMJ01000095.1 GCA_002010045.1 Archaeoglobus sp. JdFR-22
GTCGAAACGGGTGTGTTTGGCCTTGATGAGCTTCTTGGCGGCGGATACAGACAAAATTCAATAAATGTCGTTTTAGGCTCAACTGGAACAGGTAAAACGATTTTCGCAATTCAGTACCTGTTAAAAGGTCTTAAAAAGGGAGAAAAAGGCATATTCATATCCTTTGATATGGAAGAAATTGATATCGTGGATGCTGTGTCTGGGCTTGGCTGGGGCGAAATTCGAGATTATATAACAAAAGGCCAATTAATAATAAACAAATTTTACGTAGAAGATATATCATATCTTAATGATGATTTATTTAATTTCATAAATTCCGCTGCGGATAACAATACACGAATTGTGATAGATTCATTCACTCCCCTCGTATCCTCCATCTCATACAAGGATAGAAATGACGTTAACTGGTTCTTCTCAAATTTAAGGAAGATTGGAACTACAGTAATAACACTCGAAGAGCCGCCGGACGGCAATCAAGGCGACCCTTCAGTGATGATTCCGATGTTTCTTGCCAACAGTGTGATAAACCTCAAGAGTCTCGGTTATGGTGAGGCGTTTAACAGGACAATTCGAATAATCAAGCACAGAGGTTCATGGCATGCTGAAGGAGTCTTCCCATACAGGATTCTCAGTGGTTTTGGAATATTTATAGAGGGCACAGAAGGTGTGGAAGAACCTTCAAAGGAAATTAACATCGAGAAAATCCTGAAAGAGCATAAAATCAGTAAAAAGGACGTGAGTGAGTCTTTACTCAAGAGGATGCAGAGACTTGCAGAGAGTCAGGTGGCTGGAGTGGAAGGGGNGTTAAATGAAGTGGTGATAAAGATAAAGAAATAATTCAAATAGGTGGTTTTTTTGATTGGCGAAATATCAAAGGCTCTTTCGAACCTCTCTACAGACCCCGGGATAAACATGATTGTACTCTACCGAATCGATGGTGTCCCAATTTCTCTCAAAGTTAATTCCCCTGTAAGTGAGCTTGCGTCATTCCTTTACTGGCTGGAAAAGCAGATACGGGAGATGCTTCACCAGATATTCTACAGAAATCTGGATGAGGCAAGTTTTAAACTTGGTGATAAGCAGATACGGATGTATCCAGTCTCAAGAACTCTTGTGCTTGGCGTGATGGCTAACGAGGAAGCATCTTCCTATAAACTCGAGATCGACATCAAAACTGTATGTAAACAGATTAGGGATATAATAAAATATGAGGGCTGAAGTAGTTTATTCCTCATCAAATAATACAAAAGAGGCTTATGAAGAGCTGAAAAGAAAAATCGAGGGTCTGAATTTCACCCCCAATTTCCTCCTTCTTTTCCTTACGGCAGGNACGTGGAAAGCTCACAAAACCTTTAATGAACTGCTTAAAAAGAAGTTTCCAGATGCTAAAATGCTTGGCTGCATCGTTGAAGGTTATATTGCTGAAGACAATATATGGATGAGGGGTGTAGCGGTTCTGCTTGCCGATTTCGAGGGTAAGGTGGAAGTTTTCTGGGCAAAAGAAAAGAGTGCCACGAAAACTATCGAGAAACTTGGTGATATGATAGGTAAGGGGTGGAATTCAATTCTTTTAATGTTTCCAGCTTTTTATTTTCCGGGCAAGTTTGAATTCCTAAGATTTTTCTTTAATGATAAGAAATACTATCGCTCTTTCGTGAAAAATAAAGATAATTCAAAAGGAATCAAAGCACTCGAATCTTATTCAAAGTATTTGGATAATAAAAAGATGCTGTATCCTATCAACAAAACGTTGAAAATCATATCAGAGAAAACAGGTAAAAATACGCCTGTTATCGGAATGAACCTTATACCTCTTGAGGCTGCATCTTATACCCCTCTTATCTTGGCAAATTATAAGAATGTGAATAATGGGGCGGCGGCAATGTGCTTCAAAGGGAGAATAAATGCGATTTTTCACGATGTGTTTCCTGAGAGAGGGAGTACATATGAAGAGACATTTGAAATAATAAAAAATTATTTTCCGGGAACCGAAAAAGTAAGAGTAACAAAGGCATTAACGGCTATTGGTGAAGTAAATGGTTTTAAACCAGTTGATTTTCTTCGAATGAAAAAGGCTGGACTGCAGGACGTCAATCAGGATGAGTTTCTTAGGAATGTTGAAGATGGCAAACAGCTTATGGTCTCTCCTTACAGTTTGATGTTTATAAGTAGAAAAACTCATGGAGGGACAACTCTTGGATTAATTAATTCTCCCTTATCAATATACCCATGCCTATTTAATTTGAATGACTACTATGATGTGGTAGCATTTGTTGGCGAAGTTTATAGAGGGGGAGTTAAGACCTTTGGGAAAATTTTAGAGAAAAAGAAATTATATGGATTCGATTTATGTGTACTTGATTCTAGTGTAATTATGAGCTTTGGTGGTGACGTTCACAAGCTAATTGATATAGTTAAAGAAAAAAGTAAGTCATTCTTCGGAATTTTCTCAGCTCCTCCTTCTGCATATATTCCAGTAATTGATAGAAAATACATAAGTGAAACTGAAAATAGAATCTGTTTTAACCTAACTGGAACCTCAGCAGTAATGGAATTCAAGTAAAACCCGAAAAAATAAGCATTAAAAGCGAACCTAGATTGGAATAATACATTACCTCAAGAGGCTTTATTGATTTGCCTGACACCTTCCAATTCTCGGTGTAAAAGTGGCTCAGTGTGTATCCAAATCCAAAGAAGAATACAACCGAAAAAAAAGATGCGAAGGGTAATAATTCAAGATATGAAAAAATAACAATAGAAAAGTAGTAAAATATTAGCATTGTAGAAGAAGCCTTCAAAAGAGTCTCTGGAGAAAAAACTACACCAAGTGTCTTAAGACCAGCAAGTCTGTCACCTGTAATATCCTTGAGGTCTTTCAAAAAAGCTCCTGAAAACATAAAAAGAGTCATTGTCATTGAGAAAGCAAGTCCTCTTAAAGAAAGCGGAGCAAAAATAGTCCATAACATCGAAAAAAAGGCTGGAAAGAAGATAATAAAAGCAAGAATTTCCGTTATATAGTGATCTTTCCATCTTCTGATTTTTTTCCCAAAAAAAATCTTATCAGAATAAATCCACGTTGCAAGTGCTGCCGGAACAAATGCTGCAATTCCTCTCCAATCAACAATCCAGATAAAAGCAAGAACAAAAGATGTAACGTAAAGCACAGCTGAAATTAAAGCAGTTAGTTTTCTTATTTTGGGATTCTCTGTTATTATAGTCTTCTTGCCCCCTTTGATATCTTCTTCAACGTCATTAACGTGATTCCATAAGTTAACACCAGCATAGAATATGAAGGAAAATGCAATCGCTTTGATTAGGTAGATAACATTAAGTGTCCCTGAGAGGGAAAAAGCAAGTAAAGCTGCAATTGGGTACGGATATATTATAGTAGCTGGTTTCGCCGATAATTTTATCAGGTTTACAAACAACTTAAGCATAAAAATTGAGGGAAATGTTTAGTTGCTCAGGCTATCTTGGAATTAAAAGCTGAATATCCTTACTTTCTTAAAAACTTCCTCGGCTTCCTTCTTCTTGTCTTTTCTCTCCACCTTAATCACCTCCAATATTGTAGAGGGTAGAGAGTATATAAATATTCCTTTTTTTTAATAATATTCTTGTTATAACGATTATAGTAAGTGTTATTTCCATAATCATTATACAATAACGATAATCTAAAAGTCCTAATATATTAATAATTAATATGATAATGATGCAATGCTGATAAATTGTATAACATTCAAAAAAAGGATGGGTCACCCCCCAAAATAACATGGGAGGAGGCAGGTGAGGTTATCAAGAGGGTGACCTTTAACAGTAATCTACTTACATGTTTATAAATTTTGTCATGATTAATAATGGAAAGTAAACTATAACAGGTTTTTTATAACACTGAGTATGTCCATGTTATTATGTCAACAATAAGGAATATTCTTCTCACAGGGCTCCTGATATTCATTCCGATATCAGCAACTTTGTTAATAACAATCTGGACATTCAACTATATAGATAATCTGATAAAACCGATTGTAATCAAAGCAACGGGTTTTTACTTTCCCGGATTGAGCTGGGTATTCCTTTTTGCAATCATATTTTTCCTCGGAGTGGTCGGGAGATTCGCAATTGGTAACAGGATTGTGAACAGTGTCGAGGAAATGATGCGTAAAATTCCGGTCGTCAGGACAATATATACGGCAACAAAGGAGGCAAGTAAGGCAATTCTTGTGTCAGAGACTGAAAGAATCAAGGGAGTTGTCCTTGTTGAATATCCAAGAAAAGGAATTTATACCCTTGGATTTACCACGGGTGCACATATCGAGGAGGCAAACAGGAAAACAGGCATCAAAACAGTCAACGTCTTCATCCCTACATCTCCAAACCCAACTTCAGGATATGTTGTTCTCATCCCTGAAGAAGAACTTATATATCTCGACGTCTCCGTTGAACAGGCTCTTAAAGTTATAATATCTGGTGGATTTACTAAAAGCTGAGGTCGCTCAGCTCATTCTTTCTTATAAAATGAATGTGGACTTTTTCTATGTTTGCAACCATCATTTCAAGTTCTTCCATCTCCGCTTGATGCAAATTGTCTGCAATGACTGCAAACCGTAATCGATTGAATCCTTTACTGTCCCTTTCCCGCAATCCTGCTTCAATAAGAAGACCGAAATTCTCCTTTACCTCCGGGTTATCTCCATCGACAATATAAACCAGCAGTCGGTTTCCAACGTTAATTTTATGGTTAATTGTGATGCCTTCAGATAATTTAACAGTAGAATCAACTTCAATATGTTCAAATACTTCTTCAGGGCATTTGCATCCCATAGTATTCCGTATGAAATCCTTTACAGTGTTCATAATCAGTCAAATTCCTCGATAATATCTTTGAGATATAGTCTGTGTCTGCCAAGCTTTCCTCCGTAATTACCAGCTGAGATTTTAACGACACCATCAATCTTACTCCCAACTTTCATCGCAACATACATGGCTTTTTTCAGCACATCGAGATTCACGCCATTGATGACTACTTCAGGAATAGACTTTACGCCTTCAGGGACTTTTGAGTCTTTTATTTTGTTCTTTAACAACGGGCAGAAGTAGTGATTTGTCGTTGGACCGATCTCTGGATACTTCGTCTCTATCTTGGAACCGGCAGAACATATATCAAAGGATGTTATAACACCGGTGATGCTTTTCAATGCTTCGACTGCGGCCTCACCAGCCTCAAGTGCAGAATCCTCTCTTTCACAGAAATACCAGACATTCCCTCCTGCAATACCATCAGCATAACCAATATACCTTTCAATTACAAATTCGCCGAACATAATAGGTACAACTATAACTTTTCTATCCCATCTCTCCTCCTCCCACTCGTAAGCATCTCCACACCTCCCCACATTCAGTTCAGTATCAATATAATTGTCACTCTCAGTTGCGTTGAAGACACGGGTGGTCGGGACAACAAGAATCCCCTGCCTGATTCTTTTCCCCATCTCTCTCATCAGAACATCCATAAACTTCTTTGACTTCGCAACCCATACCTGAGCGATTACACCTGTCCTTCCATCAGGTGTCTCTTCAGGAGATATCCAGCTCTCAATTCCACCCTCAGATTCGCCAAAAACTGTAGAGGGGAGAGAAGTGGATGCAACTGCAGCTTTCTCAAGCAACCATCTGTGTTTTGCGGTAATAATAAACCGGGAATAAATTCCTTCAAAAGCCTCGCAATAAGTGTCCTCAACTTCAACCCCATTCAATTCAAGCATGCTAAGGAATTCTGTGAAGAAGTTATAACTCTTACTGAAAACTCAGTGGACGCCCTCAATGAGAAGAATGATATAATAAATGATCATTAGAACAAGACCAAGGGGAATCCCAACCTTTGCCCACTCTCTGCTCCCGATTCTCAGCCTTCCCGCAGCCACAATATTTGGAATGTTGCCCGGAATGAGCATTCCTCCGGAAATCAGTAAGGCAATTAGCGCACTTTTTATCTGAGCGATATTCAACTGTGGAGCAATTTCAGCAGCAGCAAGCGTTGCGTTGTCGAGGACGGCAGAAACCATGTTAACCCAGTATAGTATCTGAGGGGGGATTTTTGTAAAGTACCATATAACCAGGGGTGTTAAACCACCTCCGAGAAGAATGAGTGCTGAAACGAAAATGTAAACCCTTATTGCCCTGTGAATGACTGTTCTGAGGCTCTCGGTGTACTGAGGTATCTCTGCCTCGCCTGAATGTTTCCTCACATGCAATGCTCCGAACACTGCCAGTGCTAAAACACCTGGAATAACATAAATTCCGAGCAGATGGAAAAGAAAAAGGAAATCTGCGTTATATGGGGGGGCTTTTAGTTTAGATACTGCAATTGTGGAAAGCGGTTCACCCACAGGTGTTAAAGCAGCACCCAGCCCCACTGCAAAGCACATTATTACTGTCAAATCCACTTTCTTCCTTCTGTCGAGAGGAAGTGCGGCTATTATTTCAACAAGTATCACTGCAGTGACGATAACAGAAATCAGGCTTGAAATCAAGCCCAGAAAAGTTATCATAAGAAAAACAAAAATGGAGATGCTGATTTTCTCCATTATCTTCGAAATTCCGGAATAGATACTTCTATTAAATCTGTAAATGAGAATTCCGGCAACGAGTACAACCTGAAAAATTCCGACCGGAAGTCCACCTATGCTCACAGGGGCTATCAGCGCCTCTTTTATAAGTTCAATATTCCACAATCCTGAAACTGTGACGGCAATAACACCCATTATAAAAAAGAAAGGTTCTAAGTTCTCCTCAACTTTCCTGAATTTAAACGGAAGAATCAAAACCATCAGAAATATTGTGAAGAGACCAATCGAGGTATGAATTACTGGTTCAGAAGGTATTTCTGAGAACATCCTTAAACCCCATCACCGCTTTTAATAAAATTTTTACTGATATTTTCAAAAGTGAAAGGTAAGATTAAGCTAAAATTTCTCTTTTTATGTCTTTCAGTACTGAACGAATTTATCTTCTCTATTTTCCTTCTCCACTTTATATTCATATTTTTTCTCCTTCCAGCTTTCTTTGTTTAAAGATAATTCAACAGTGTTCAGTTTTCTGATTTTCTTTGATACAATCTTGAAATTACAATTTTAACAGGATATCTGCCGGAATTCATCATTAGAATATAAAAAGTATAGTATTTGACATAACTTACTTAACCAAAATTCAAAAATTCCTTAACCCACTTCTCCGCAAAACTGATTCTCTGAGCTAGCTGGTAAAAACTACTG
>MTMJ01000040.1 GCA_002010045.1 Archaeoglobus sp. JdFR-22
TCCTTCACCTCTGTGACAGAGATGGCAAAGTATTCACTGCCAAGTCTGAACTTCACAACCTTGTTGAATGCTTCACTCATTGTATCCCTCAGTTAAGTTTAAACTGCTTCACCATCTGAATGAGGTCTTCAGCCATTTTGGATAAGTCCTCAGATGACTTCGTTATCTCATCTATGCTTGATGTCTGCTCCTCACTTGCTGCTGCAACTCCTTCAATCTCTCTTGTGTTGGCAAGGGCTACCTGATAAACTTTGTCAGACGTTGCAGCAAGATTCTGAACTGCATTAGCCTGATCATCCATTGCCTTCTTTATCTCGCTCATTCCCGTTGCTGTATCTTCTATTGCCTTCCTCATCTTCTCTATCTTCTCCATAACATCTGACACTGCCTTAACAGCTTCCTCCGTCTTACTGCCAGAGTTCTTTACAGAGTGTACGAGCTTCTCCATGCTCTCCTGAATGTCTCTTATCAGCTCTGCAATACTTCTTGCAGATTCTTGCGTCTCATTCGCTAATTTGCCAACCTCTCCAGCAACAACAGCAAACCCTCTACCCTGCTCGCCCACTCTTGCTGCCTCAATGTTGGCATTCAGTGCAAGCAGAGAGGTCTGCTCAGCTATCTTTGTGATTACATCAACTATCTCTCCTATTTTCTCTGCTTTCTTCTCAAGCTCTTCAACCTCTCTTGCAACTTCGGATGTTGAAGCTGTGAGCTCATCCATATTCTTTATTGCAATTGTAGAGGCAGAATAGCCCTCTTCAGCAGCAGCATTGGCTTCCTGAGCTATATTCAACACGTTCTCAGCACTTGATGCGGTCTCTTCTGTGATACCTGAAATTTCTTCCATCTGCTTGTTCGACTTCTCTATGGCAGATGTCTGTTCTTCAGCCCCAGCAGAAATCTTCTGGGCTGTTTCCGATACTGAACGTGATGCATTGTTTATTTCTTCAATGCTTGCTGATAACTGCTCACTTGCTGCTGACACTCCTGCTGATGCCTCATCAATTTTCTGTATTAACTGTTTGAGTGATTTTATTGCATTGTTGAATGTACTGCTGATCTCTGCATAGATTCCGGGCATTTCCCATTCAATTTCTACAAAGTTACCCTCTGCAATCTGCTTAACAGCATCACAAATGTTTCTTAATCCTAAATCCAGAGACATAGACATTTCATTGACTGTAATCCCAATTTCTGCAAAAACACCAGCAAGCTCTGATACATCCACAGCTTTTGACAGATCTCCATCTCTGATAGCCGTGCAAACTTCATGTATTTCCTGAGTTGCTCTGGTAACCTGCCTGATAACCTGATTTATGTTATCGGTAATTTCTTTGTATATCCCGGGCATTTCCCATTCCGCTTCCACGAAGTTACCCTCTGCAATCTGTTTAACTGAATCATAGATACTTCTCAATCCGAGATCAAGTGATACATTTAGGTTATTCAGGCCCTCTCCAATCTCATGGAAATATCGGTGAAGTTCTGAAGTTAGAAGTGTTTTAGAGAGGTCACCTTCTGCAAGTGCTGATATAACATCCAGAATTTTGTTTGAGGACTCTTTAAATTCTGTGAAATCTTCGAACGATTCCACAATCCCGCAAAATTCTCCATTTGAGGTTATTGGGGAGTGGTGTGCACGAAGATATTTAATTTCTCCACCTGGCAACTTGACTTCAACATCTAATGTTCTTTCATCAACATCTCCTTTCTCTTTGTAAACAATAAGTGGGCAGCTTGCAGTATGGCAGTAATCGGATTTGAAAACCTCATGGCATCTTCTCCCTATGAGTTCTTCAGCACTGATATTCGTCAGTTTTGCACATCCCTCACTGACGAATATAATCTCTCCTTCAGAATTAGTTGCATAAATTGGTACCAGTGAACTCTCAATTCCTGAAACCAGTTGATTTAATTGATTTAACTTGTTTCTTGCCTCATCAAGTTCAACACCATTTTTTGTTTTTAATCTTCTCAACAACTTCAACATTTTTCCTCCTCAGTTAGCTTGAAATGTAATACTCTCACGTCTTTACTACTCTGAAGTTCACAATGTCTCTTATTGAGAGATTGTGACTTGCACAAGCAAGGCACGGATCATATGCTCTGAAGAGCATCTCAACCATGTTCAGTGTACCATCATCAGGCTCAGGAGTATTGATAAATGTCTTTGCTGCATTTTTCACTGAGAGGTTTATGGCAGCAAGGTTGTGCTGTGTTGCAACAATTAAATTGACCTTAGTCAGAATACCGTCTTCATCTGTCACATAGTGGTGAATCAGTGTTCCTCTTGGTGCTTCCACACATCCTACACCTTCTTCTGGAATCTTGAGATTCTCATTTCTGATTTTCTCGGATAAAATAGCTGAATTATTTGCGATTTCCTGCATTCTTTCAGCAGAATAAAGTATTTCAACAAGCCTTGCCCAGTGGAATGCAAGTGTATGGTGGATTGGTTTCTCTCCAATAGTCTCGTACATCTCCTTGTACTCCTCCTGAGCCTCTTTTGTGGATATCTTGTCAGCAGCGTTGCATCTTGCAAGAGGGGCAACTCTATAGATACCAGAGTCTTTGCCATCAACGACTCCTCTCCACCCAACATTCTTCAGGTATGGCATTTTGACATAACTCCATGGCTCAACCCTTTCTGCAATGTAATCAAGGTAATTTCTGGGATTAAATTTTGCATGTTCTTCACCATCCGGATTAACAACCCTCAGCATTCCATCATATAACTCCAGAGAGTTTCCATTGCTCACCAGTCCCATGTAGTATGTGTTAATCTTCAGATTATTATTTAGAACAACATCTTTGTATTTTGGCAGTAGTTTTTCTTTGAATAACTGAAGTGTCCACTTGGAGAAATCAACGCATTCTTCGGCAATCTGTTTTGCAAATTCAATATCCTCGCTGGTAAGGGGTTTTGATACACCACCTGGCAATCCACATACAGGATGTACAACTTTTCCACCAATCCTCTCCATAAGTTCTCTGCATTTCCCTCTTACATCCACGACTTTTGCAACAGTTTCTTTTCCAACCACCTTGAGCAAACCAACAACATTCCTCTCAAGCTTGTTTGCATCTGGCCCAACAACAAAGTCGGGACCTGCAAGAATATAGAAGTGCAGGAGGTGGTCTTCAGTCATGAAGGTATGGTATAACAATTCTCTAATCAGTTTTGCAGCTTCTGGTGGTTCTGCTTTGAATAAATCATCAAGGCATTTTGTGCTTGCCATGTGGTGAGCAGTGGGGCAAACGCCACATATACGGGGTGTGATTCTCGGCATCTCTTCTGCACATCTGCCTTCAGTAAACTTTTCAAACATTCGCAGTTCTACGGGCTGAAAAGCTGCATTGAGAACTTCTCCCTCTTCAGAAACGAATATGTCGATTTTTCCATGTCCCTCAAGTCTTGTTACAGGACTGATAACAATCTTTCTTGTCATTTTAACGCCTCCTCACGAGTTTATTAATTGAAGAATCTGGATAGGAGAATCTGTAAAACGTTCCCACAGGGTCTTTGATTGTGGCAATAGCATCTCTCATTTTACTCTCGTCAGTACTCTCCTCGCCAGCACATGTAATGGATGCAATGTTTGATAGAAATCTCAATCCCATATCATCTATATCCGGCAAAGGTCCGTAACAACCTCTACATGGCATATTTACATTAATACACTTCTCACCGCATCCTCCTCTTGTTACAGGACCAAGGCAGATGACACCTTCAGCAAGGAGGCATTTATCAGGTGGAATTGCTTTCTCATGAACTCTGTAATATCTTTCGACGCTAAGATTCTCCGGTTTGCTTTGATTCCGGTCACAGAAGTTACACAGACTCTTGGATTCTGCCCCCAGAACATTGTCTTCTGGAATATCCCCGCTGAGCAGAACTTCAAGAGCTTTCAGTATTGTTTCGGGAAGTGGAGGACAACCGGGTACATAGAAATCCACAGAAATAACCTCTTCAAGTGGCAGTACATTTGGCAGCAGTGGGGGAAGCGTTACCTCTCCTCCTCCCGGAAGCTCAGATTTCTCACTCGGCAATGCTCTCTCGGGGTTGTAAGTTGAAGGGGTGGTGAAGTAAACGCGTTCAAGTCCATCTTCTATGCTGTAAAGATTTCTGAGTCCGGGTATTCCACCCATATGGGCACATGAGCCGAACGCTATGACAGCTTTTGCTTTCTTTCGCAATAGTTTGACCACTTCTTTCTGCTCGATATTTGATATTCCGCCGTTTATAAAAACAGCATCCAGTAATTTATCTTCCAGAGCTTCAACATCTGAATATTTTGTGTCCACTGCAACAGGCCAGAATAATATGTCTATTTTATCAAGCACGTCAAATAGTTTTTCTCTGACATCAAGAATTGCCTCTTCACATCCACCACATGATGTTGCCCAGTAAAATGCTGTCTTGACTTTTTGAGATTCCTGTTTCACTTCCTGTTCTTGTTCTGCTTTCTGCTTTTTCTGACCAAAAAGTTTTTCGAGCATTCTAACCACCTCCAGTATCAAGTTCTCTGATTTTCTCAACAAACTCTGTTGAAACCCTTACAAGCTTGTCATCCTCACTTGCACCTACCCAGTCCAGTTTTACTCTTTCCTCATCAATTCCTGCAGCTCTGAGGATTTCTTTGAGCAGTAGATACCTCCTGTATGCTTTGTGGTTACCAGTCTTAAAATGACAGCTACCGGGATGACAGCCAAGTATCATAACTCCGTCAGCACCATTCTCGAATGCCTTGACTATGAACTCAGGTTCTACTCTTCCAGAACAGGGAACTCTGATTATCCTCAAATTTTCAGGATAATTCTTTTTTGCTGAGCCTGCTCTGTCTGCTGCTTCATAACTGCAATAATTGCAGCAAAATGCTACAACTACCGGCCCATTGTTCATTTTGTCACCCCCTCAATTTCAGCATAGATTTGCTCGGTTGTGTAATGCCTTGCTTCAATTGCTTTTGCAGGGCAGGCTGATGCGCATACACCACATCCCTGGCAGAGTGTCTCGTCAATTGTGCATTTTTCTTCTTCATAGACAGCTGCACCGTACGGACATAATGGTATGCAGAATTTGCAGCCTGAGCATTTCTCCTCATCAACTGTACAGACTTTTGGATCAACGAAAAGTTTCTCTCCATGGCGAAGTTTCGATAACACCTTGCCTGCTGCTGCTACTGCCTGCTGAACTGATTCTTCAACGCTGCAAGCTCCTAAAATTCCGCCTGCTGCTAACACACCAGCAGATGTGGTTTCTACTGGTGAGAGTTTCATATCTGACACTTCAAGGAAGCCGTATTCGTTCAGTTTGAGGTCAAAAATCTCTGCGATCTTTTTAAGTTCAGGTGAAGGCATTATACCACTCATCAACACAGCCATGTCAACATTTAACTTCTGATTTCCCTCTTCATCTGTATACTCTACAGTCACTCCTCCGTCTTCTCTCACATCAAATTTACTGCTTCTGTGGAATCTTGCGAATTTTGAGACCTCGTTATAAAGCTTTGAATGCATCTCTGGCAGCACAAGGTCGGTGTATATGTGATGGATTTCACAATCTGGCAACTGTTCATGAATCATGTGAGAATATTTCATCGCAACAGAACAGCATATCTTTGAGCAGTAGCCCAGTTCTTCTCTACCAGCACAGTGCACTATAGCTATCGATTTTGGTTTATTCCCATCGGGCAGCACAATTTCACCCTCAGTAGGACCATTTTTAGCCAGCAACCTTTCAAACTTAGGAGATGAGTATATCCTGCCCCCTTCCCTGACAGGATACGTTGAAAATCCTGTGGAGAGCAGTACTGAACCGCACTTTAAATCAAATTCTCTCTGCATATCATCAAAATTTATGGCATCAAAAACGCATGACTCGACGCATTTCTGACATCTCTCTTTCTCGTAAAGGCAATTCTGCCAGTCAATAACAGGAGCGTTTGGCAAAACACCTGCATACGGGAAGTAAATTGCCTTTCTTTCTTTCATTCGATATTCAAAGTCATTTGGTAGATTGACGGGGCATACCTCTATGCATGCGTTACAGCCTATACATTTATCCACATCCACATATCTCGCTTTTTGAGAAATCCTCAGCAAGAAGTTTCCGAGAGTTCCTTTTACCTCTTCAACTTCAGCATTTGTGTATAGAATAACATTTGGCTTCCCGAGAACATCCTGCAGTGGGGGGGCAAGTAAACATGGTGCACATGTAAGGTTTGGCGTCAGGTCTTCGTATGTGATTGTCTTTCCACCGATGTGGGGATTTTTCTCAATTAAATACACCCTTCTGTTTGTATCCTCACTGAGAGTTAGAGCGGCAAGAACTCCAGCCACACCTCCACCAACTACTACAACATCTGGATTAGCGTCAATGTATTTCTCTTCAAGAGGCTCGTGATAAGCTATTCTTCTCAATGCGCCTTTTATCAGATGTATTGCTTTATCTGTTGCTTTCTCTTTGTCCTCGCTCACCCATGCACACTGCTCTCTTAAGTTCACAATATGTGTCAGATATGGGTTGAGATTTGCTTTTTTAACAACATCTTCAAAAGTCTTTTCTATCCTCTTTGGAGTGCAGGCTGCAAAAACGACATGAGTGAATTCCGATATTCCCTTTGATATCTCTTCCAAACCCTCTGGCGTGCAGAGCATTGGAAGAGTGATAGTTCTTGCATCAATGGCATCCGTAACCTTCTCAAGATTCACTTTATTGCTTATTTCTCCTCCACATTCGCAAAGGTAGACTCCAATTCTCTGTTCACTCATATAGCTCATCCCGTTATACCCTTATGCGAGCAGTCCAAATTTCTCCATTTTTTGAACACTCGAGTATAGTTTTACCCATTTTCGAAGCCCATACATTCAGGTCCCTCTCAAAACTGGAACAGTCTGCCACTGCTTTAATTATTGTTCCTGGGGAAAGTGT
>MTMJ01000021.1 GCA_002010045.1 Archaeoglobus sp. JdFR-22
CATTTCTCATCTTCATATTCCCTGCTGATAACAGACTGGTTTTCACACGATATTGTCTGGTTGGCGGTGTCATCAACTTTAAGGATGCAGTCTATTAGCTCAGTTGAGAATTTCAGCGGGATTCTGTTTTCAGTATAAATTCTGCTTTCAGGAGAATCGATTTTGATAAGAGAATTATCATTTTCAACCTCAGAAAGTATCCATCCTGAGATTTTACCCATAACTTCATAAGCTGACGAGGCTCCTGAAATCAATAGAATTGATACAAAGACAGCAATTGGCAGTATTATCTCTTTTTTCAATCCTTCCCACCGAACTTAACTTAATAAATGCTTATAAAAGGTTTACTATCTNCCCTGCCGTTAATTTTAATATTTATAACGGCATATTTGGAGAAGAGTAAAAATATATGAAATTGCTAATTTCGTCAATGAGGGGTTTTCTTGTCATCGGAAATAAAGCTGTGACAGAGCCTTTTAACATCAATGACCTGCCCGGTTCGGCAGGCAGAATGGATATTATGTGCAGATGCATTGCTCAGGCTCTTTTTATTTCACATGGGGTAAGGAAGGATGTTGAAATATATCTGCTACTATGTGGAGGAACCCCGTTCAGGGCAGTAAGAGTCTGTGGAGGAGAGATAAGAAATATGGCACCTGACGAGCGCAACATCGCAGGCTTGATTCGAAAAGCTTTGAAGAACAGCAGCAGGAGATGGAAAAGAAGTTCTCCGGGTATTTATACAGCAACAATGGATTTTGATGAGCTTATAAATGAGCTTATAATGAAGTACAGCATCTATTATCTAAGGGAGGACGGTGAAAAAATTCAGAATGTTGTCTCTGACCTCAGGAATCCACTTTTCGTTCTTGGAGACCACCTCGGATTGAGTCATGAAATGGAGAAAGTGGTTTTGAAGCATGCAGAAAAAGTTCTTTCTCTCTCGAAAGTCTCATATCAGGCAGACCAGTGTATTTTAATTACCCATTATGAACTCGATAAATTTGAGCATGAGATTATGTAAGAAATGTATTGACAGACTTGGTATTGAGTATGAAGAGAGCAATGAATGCATGCTTTGCTCTAAAATTCTGTGGAATATTGAAGAAGTTGCGGGTAAAATAATCGAGAGATTGAAAGATTATGAGTTTGACACGTTCCTGATTGGTTGCCGGATAACCGGCAGCCTGAAAGCTCTTGAAGATTACATTTTCGAGGAGTATGGTTTAAGGGAAGACTGCAGCATAAAATATGAGTTTAACAGAGAAGTTGGAATTGCAATTGCGAAAGCAATGAAAAAAGAGTATGCATCCAGTCCAGACATCACGATAATTTACAATCTTGAGGATGGTAGTTTCGAAATTCAGGTAAAGCCACTCTATATCTTCGGGAGGTACAGAAAAAGAGTCAGGACAATTCCTCAGACAAGATGGTACTGCATAGAATGCAGAGGTAAAGGTTGTGAGAAATGCAACTACACCGGGAAGATGTATGCTACCTCTGTCGAAGAACTTATTGCAGAGCCTTTTGTGGAGATTGCCGAAGGTAGTAAGGCTGTATTGCACGGTTCGGGGAGAGAGGACATTGACGCAAGAATGCTTGGAAGCGGAAGACCATTTGTTCTTGAAATACAGAATCCAAAGAAAAGGGGACTTAATTTGAGGGAGCTTGAGGAGATTGTAAACAGTCAGGCAGGTGGAAAGATTGTAGTTTCAGATTTAAGATTTGCTGACTTAAATGACATCGAAAAGATAAAGAAAGCTTCATTCAATAAAACTTACAGGGCGAAGATAGAATTTGAGGGTGAAGTTGAAGAGGAAAGGCTTGTTAATGCCCTCAGGAGCATCAGCAACACTGTGATAATGCAGAAGACACCAGAAAGGGTAAAGCACAGAAGGGCAGACATTCTGAGGAAAAGACGTACTTTCGATGTCAGACTTTTACTCTGCAGGAATAGAATTGCTGTGGTGGAAATCGATGCTGAAAGTGGACTCTATATTAAAGAGCTTATAAGCGGGGATAATGGAAGAACAAGCCCAAGTTTGTCGGAAGTTTTAAATAACTATGCAAGAGTTTCTAAGCTTGACGTTATTAAAGTTTGGGATAATATATAAAATCACTGATGACAGGAGGAATATCAATGGGAAAGAAGTCTCACGGTCTTCGCGTCGGGTCAGGCAGGAAGTTAAGGAAAAGAGTAAGAGAGAAGGGAGTGCGAATCAGAAAATTCCTTCAGGAGTTCGAGATAGGACAGTCCGTTCACATCAAGATAGAATCTTCATCTCATAGAGGCATGCCTCATCCTCGGTTTCATGGGAAGACAGGAGAAGTAATCGGGAGAAGAGGAGATGCGTATATTGTAAAAATTAGAGATGGCGGGAAGCAGAAAACAATAATATCGTCACCCGAACACCTTATAATCCAGAAATAATACCTGTTGGTTCGGTGTGTTGATTTGAAATTAATTGAGGTGGATTATGACACTTAAACGTGTGAAAGAATTTGACTATATAACAATAGCTGAGGCTAAGGAGATTATGGAAGAAGTAATCAGTAAAAGGAAAGAAGGTGCAGAACTTTTATTCGAGACGAGAAGAGCCATGAACAATCTCCGAAAATTTTCGAAAATTTCAGCAGAAGATGCAAAAAAATTGACAGAAGAACTCATGAATCTTCCTCAGGTGGGAAGAAAGGATATAGCCGTGAAACTGGTTGACATAATGCCAAGAGTCCCTGATGAAATAAGAACAATATTTGCAAAGGAGAGATTTACAATAACTCCAGAACAGATGAAGGAAATACTGGACATTATCGACAAATACAGGTAATTTTGAAAAGTATTAAATAGCTTCTATGATTTTCCATTCTAAGGAGTAGTTATATGGACGAGAGAAGACCAGTTCACAGAGTTAGACAGGAGAAAGATAGAGAAAAAATGGAAGACTATGCATACATAATTGATTTTATGCCATATGGCCATCCTGATGATAAAAGACCCATCCATAAAAGAGAACCTCTCGCTCAGGTTGTCGGGGAAAAAAGATTTACACTTCTGGAAGTCAGCTTGAAAAAAGGGAAAAGCCCTCTTGTGATGGACAGGCTTTTTATTGGAAAGGGAGAGAGAGATATAGTTCACAAGATTAAAAGACGATTGAATTATGAGGGCATAACGCCTGCTGCCAAATCAGAACTGCCATTCGTTATCGAACATATCATCAAACAGGATGAGAAAAGATTTGTCGAATTCTTCAATAAGGCTGAATCAATAACCACCAGACTGCACCAGCTGGAGCTACTCCCGGGTGTTGGTAAGAAGACGATGTGGGCAATAATTGATGAGAGAAAGAAGAAGCCATTTGAAAGTTTTTCAGAAATTGCAGGTAGAGTTAAAGGGTTACAGCACCCTGAAAAGCTTGTTGTCAACAGAATACTTTATGAAATGCAGAATCCCAAGTCGAAGTACAAAATCTTTGTTATATAGCAATGGTTCTGGGTCAACACTTTCTTGTTGATAGAGAGATAATCAATAAAATCTGTAATTATGCATTTCTTTCAGATGAGGATGCGGTTCTCGAAATCGGTTGCGGGACAGGGAATCTGACCGGAGAGTTGTTGAATCGGGCTAAGAAAGTCTATGGAATTGAAATAGACAGAGAACTTATTCAGTTGCTGGAAAAGAGATTCAAAAATGAGATTCAGGAGAAAAGATTCATTCTTGTCTGCGGAGACGCTCTTAAAGTAGAATTTCCTAAATTTGATAAATTTGTATCAAATATTCCGTACGAGATTTCCTCACCGCTTACATTCAAGTTATTTAAACATGAGTACAGGGTTGCGGTGGTCATGTATCAGAAAGAGTTTGCAGAAAGGCTAACAGCTTCTTCAGGAGAAAGAAACTATGGCAGGNTAAGCATAATTGCAAAATCATACTGCAGAGCAGAGATCCTCGAGTTCATTCCAAGGACATTATTTGAACCCGTGCCCGAAGTGGATTCAGCAATTGTGAGAATTGTTCCCGAACCGGAATTGATTGTCCACAGACGGGAACTTTTTGAAGACCTTGTTCGATTCATGTTTTCAAGGAGGCGAAAGATGGTTGGGAAGAGTATACTGGAATGGAGTAAATCAAAGGGCTTTGAAATAGAATTGGCAGAGGATGTAAAGAAAAAAAGGCCTGAAGAACTTGAACCTGAATTTTTTGCAAAGTTTGTTGACATGCTGTGATTGGTATGCTGGTCTATCCTCCCTCTGAAGATTCGGAACTTTTACTTGAAGTTGCGCTGAAAGAGGTCAGAGAGGATGATGAAGTCCTTGAAGTAGGAGTTGGGAGTGGTTTTGTTTCTTCAAGACTCATTGGAAAGTGTAAATCTGTAATTGGAACAGATATCTCCCCATTTGCCGTAAAAGAGGCAAAATCAAAGGGTCTGGAAGTTGTAAGAACAGACATCGCCAGGGGGTTAAGGAAGAAATTCTCCCTTATACTGTTCAATCCCCCGTACCTTCAGCTTGAGGACTTTGAGAAGTGTGGGGACTGGATAGAGAAGGCTATAGATGGTGGAAAGTACGGTATAGAGATTATCTTGAAGTTTCTGGAGCAGGTTGGAGAAGTGATGGATGATGAGAGCAGGATTATACTCATTCTATCTTCAACCAATTCTCCCCATATTATGGAGAAACCTGAATCCGAATTCTTGATTGAAGTTATTGGAAGAAAGAAAATGTTCTTTGAAGAGCTTTTTGCCCTTAAACTTAAAAAGAAAAAATAAATGATTTGTTAAAGGTTAATTGATGACATCTTTCCAGACTCTGTCGATATATGGATTCACGTCAATTCCGTAACTTCTTGCAATGATGAGTGCAACCACTTCAGCATCCAGCAAATCACCGAGTTTGTTCTGAAGGTTGTTTATCATTGCAGTAACTTCGCTGACATCCTTTCCAGTTTTCTCGCATATCTCCCAGATTATATCGTCAAGCGGAGAGGACGGAATAATTCTCTTTAAATCCGGTTTGAAACCGAACGGGATTTCCACCTCTTCAATCCTGAAAGTCGGTTTTAACATAGCATCCTCTTCAACAAGCAATGCTTTATCAATTGCAATGTCAACCACCTGCTGACTCTTTTCGTGAGTAAACCACTTTAAATCAAAAGATAATGTGTAATATAACTCTGATTTTGAAATTTTCCTCACACCCTTGCTTTTGAATGCTGCAGCGATGACTGTTTTGAGCATATGAGTGAGTTAAAAGTGTTGAATATATTTTTTATTGTAGTGCAAAAGTACACCCCTCGAAAATTCATTGTAGATTATGGAATGAAATGGAGTAATCCCACGCTTTCCCCGGTGGGGTGGCTCCTCTTTTTTCCAGCTTTATAAATTTATTTCTGTATTTATAATGCCTTGATTTATCCGCTGCGGCCATACCTGCCTTAATAAGATAGGAATTAATAAATATTCTATTCTTGAGATAAACATATGCTTCAACAGTGTTCTTATCTACAACGCCCTCGCTATCAAATCTCAAAAAAACCTCCTTTTTTAATACATAATTCTTCAAATATCTAATCGCTCTTTCTTTGTCATTTATTTTTACACCCAATATTTTAACAATCAGACCCGTATTCAGTTCAATTGTCCTCTCGTCTATTATATCCACAACCCTGTACAACCGGTCATTTTTAAAATTGAATTTATTTGGATCAACTACAGGTTTAGCATCTTTAATTCGAGGTATATATTCAACCTCTCCAACGTCTACTTTCTTATCCCTTTTTACTATTTGAACATTATTTGAAAAAAATAACAGACCTTGATTTAATCCAAGTTTTTCTTTTATTACTTCCAGAAAATTTTCATTGATTTCATATCCGATTGCATTCCTGTTTAACTCCATTGCAGCTTTTACCGTTGTACCACTTCCCAGGAATGGATCAAGAACAGTATCGCCCACAAAAGTAAACATCTTTATGCATCTTTTTGGCAATTCATCAGGAAACATTGCTTCGTGTTCGATTTGCCTTGCACCACCAAAATACCAGTGGCCATAAAAATATTCCTTCCACTCATCTTTTGTAAGTATTGATTGTTCTTTTATATCTTTAGAAATTTTTTTACTCTTTCCGGGTTTCTTGAATATCAAAATAAACTCATAATCAATTTCCACCATCCCATTTGGGGGATATGGGTATGAACCCATCACATTTGCCCCTCCAGTAGTGTTCATGGTTGTTTTTTTCTGCCATATAATGGAACCCATATAATCGAATCCGATGTCTTCGCACTGGGCAATAAATTCAGCATGTAATGGGATAATTTTGTACCTTCCATATATTACAGATCTTGCAAATTGATCGCCGATATTTAGACAGAATCTTCTTCCAGGCTTTATTACCCTATAGCACTCTTTCCATACTCTATATAATAGGGTGCTTACAAAATTACCAACAAAATACCAATTCTAACATCTCAATACTCTAAATAACAAACCCATATAACTCCCTACAAAAAGATACATAGCCA
>MTMJ01000014.1 GCA_002010045.1 Archaeoglobus sp. JdFR-22
TGCGGGACGATAAAGGATGCAATTGATGAAGAATGCTGCTTAATAAGAATTCGTTCTTACAGACCGTTTCCCTCTGAGGAATTGAGAAAAGCTGTAAAAGGTCTGAGAGCAGTTGGAGTGATTGATAGAGCGTTCAGTTATGGAATGGGTGGTCAGCTTTATTCTGAAGTGAAATCCATTGTGGATATTCCCGTTAAGGGATTTGTGGCTGGACTTGGTGGAAGAGACGTTACAGTTGATGATGTTAAGGATATTGTCTCAAAGTTGAAAAAGATGAAAGGAAAAAAAAGTAGAAATGATATCTACTGGGTGAATCTCAGGAAATAGGTGCCAGATATGGGGATTGCTACGCCACTTCCAGAGGAAGAATTATTTGTTTCAGGGCATTCATGTGCCGGATGTGGAGAGACTTTAGCAATAAGGATTGCGATGAAAGCTCTCGGCAAAGATACAATCGTCTGTTTATCATCTGGATGTCATCAATCATTCTCAGCCCGATATGACGCTACATCATGGCATGTTCCAGCGATACATGTGCTGTCAGGTAATGCATCTGCGGTTGCGTGTGGAGTGCGGGCAGCAATGAACAGATTGAATAAAAATCCAAATATTGTAGTTTTTGCTGGGGATGGAGCGACCTATGACTTTGGATTCAGCTTAATGAAGGAGATGTTAAAGAGGAATGACAGGATAATCTATGTCTGTCTCGATAATGAAGGTTATATGAATTCCGGTGTGCAGAGAAGCGACTCCACTCCATTGGGTGCATATACTACAACAACACCCTCTCCTACAGGAAATCCCTGCAAAAAGAGGGATTTAATTTCGATTATTAAAGCACTTGGTACACCTTACATCGCCACCTCCACAGTAGCACATCCAAATGATATATTCAGAAAGCTAAAAAATGCAACTGAAGTTAAAGGTGCGTCCTACATCCAGATTCTGACACCCTGTCCCACCGGGTGGGGTTTCGACAGCTCAAAAACAGTAGAAGTGGCGAGGCTTGCTCTCGAAACACGTATGTGGATAAATTTCGAGATAGTGGAAGGGAGAATCAGGGATGTTACACAGGCTAATAAAAAGCCTGTTGAAGATTACCTGAGAAGACAGAATAGATTCAGCCATCTTTTCAAAAGTGAGGATGGCAAGGATATTATTAAAAGAATTCAGGAAATAGCGGACAGAAATGCAAAAATCTATGGTTTATTCTGAAAAGTTTAAAATCCATTTTGTTTCCTGCTGAAGAAATCAGGTAAGCACATTTATTTTTTCTCATTATTAGAAGTTTTTCATAACTTATGTAAATATCTTAATTGAATATAGATGTGGCATGATTCGAAAATACAATAAAACGAAAATAATGATTTTTTTAATCTCGCTTATTCTATTATGTTCTTTTTTACCGGTTAAACTTATTTTCAGTTCTCATTCAGAAAATATGCATATAATTAAGCCTCTAATAAATTTTGAATTGCACAACCCATCTTCCGAGTTAATTGCAGGTGAATGCAGTATTCTGAATAATACTGAAAGTGATTCTAATTTAACAGAAATCGCAGATAACGGTACCGGTAACTACACGGTCAGCGACGATGAGAGGTTCGAAAAATTAGAAGCTATCAACACTGAAAACGTTACTATAGCTGATGAAGAGTTAAACCTGACTCTGAATGATTACAACACAACAAACCATGCGGATAATATTCCTCCCGCTGTCTATTTCCATAATATACCAGCAATCACAAACCAGAGTATACTGAATATTTCATGGTCTGCTCACGATGAAAATCTATCCAGAGCTGAACTTTATGTCAATGAAAATCTTACCCAGAGAAAATCTGTAAATGGTTCATACCATACATACGTGTTGTTAAGCGAAGGTTTAAATAGAATCGAACTCACAGTATATGATGTTGCCGGAAATACCAATCATACCACGCTGAACGTTACTCTCGATACCCAACCTCCAGAAATTGAGCCTCTCGCGGTTATATATCCAGTCGGAGTAATCTCTGCAAGACCCGGAGATGAGGTTATTGTCAGGGTGTTTGCAGGTGATTCTGGAGTGGGACTCAACACACTCACAATCAAATCTGCGGAAAACATTCCTGGCACAGAGATGCTTGAGAACTCAGATTACTTCAGACTTGTACGTGATACTGGAAACGCAAGCCACTTTGCCGTTATAGATGTCCCTTCTGACATTCAGGCAGATTTCTCCTGCACTGTATCAGCCATAGATAAAGCGGGAAACTCGGCAAATGTCACTTTTAATATCTCCGTCTCTCAGTCACTCTTAGCCTTTAATTTAGAGTTCATGCCCGGTGTGAATCTCATCTCACTACCGATTATTCCGGAGAATCCTGATGTCGAGAAAATATTCTCAGATACAGACTTTATCGAAAGCATCTGGGCATATGATGCAAACACATCCACATGGTCTGTTTATACTCCCGGAGAGGCTCCTGATACGCTCACAGAGCTTAAAACAGGATATGGTTATAGAGTCCTCACAAATAAATCTACATTCACGAAAGTCAGGTTACCGAACTCCTCTTCAGAGGTTCCTTTACCGATAAAAGTGAGTTACAATGGTTCATACCTTAAGCCTGCGCAGTTACCCCCTGTTTACAGATTATATAGAGGCTGGAATCTCATTGGATTCCATTCTGAAGTAAAAATGGTTGCAGATGAATATCTGGCTGGTTTAACGTACCCGGAGAAAATCTGGAGTTCGCTTTTAACTTACGAAAATTATGCGGACTTTGAAAATAACAGGTTCGTGAATGGAAGAGTCAGTTCTGTTGGGCAGAATGACTATCTGGAGCCGGGGCGTGGTTACTGGATTTATGTTGAACAGGATGGTCTGGTAACTCCCTGAAAGAGTTTTTTAATGTATACTTATATTACAGTAAAAGTTAATACATTTTACTGCAAATACCTAACAGCATTTTAGTGTGTAACCGTAGGTGACATTATTCAGGATTAAGATGACGTCACCAACGTTTATTTTCCCATCACAGGTCACATCTCCAGTCCATTCGTTGCAGATTGGATATCCATAGGTCACGTGATTCAAAAGTAGAATTATGTCCCCCGTGTTCACTTCATCATTGCAGTTCACATCACCACACATCACACTCATTTCGACATCAAAGTATCTTGACCCCGAGACTACTGTTACAGGGGAGTGACCTGCCAGATCCACTATTACACTGGGAACAATCAAATGCAACCCGGGATAATCACTTGTAATTGTTCCTGAATAAGAAACCAGATTCTCTCCTTTGACAAAACTCTGGCTGAACGAATAAACATCAATGGTGTCGAGATCGGGATTGAACAGAGTCACGTTGACTTCAGCATTGAAGTCTCTGTTGACATCCACAAGTGCATTAAGCGTGAAGTTATCTCCTGCCTGGTATACTCTCTTATCTAGGGTTAATTCCAGAATCCTTGCAAAATAACCGTTAATATCAAAAGGATAGCTTAATGTATGGTTATTGAATGTGTATTCAATATAGTATGTTCCCGACAGAAGCTCAGGGATTGTGAAGGTTTGAGTGTAATTACCCTCATTCAAGTAAGTAGCATTACTGTAACCGGGAGCAGTGATATTCAGCTCTCCACTCACTGTTGTATTGATGAATATTGTAGCGTTCTCTTCTATCTCATAAACCTGCTTGTCTGTGTACAGATTAATACCTGTGCCGGGATCTTTGTAAACGTAGATTGAATTTATGTACAGAGACCTGCCAGAAGACATGTAGATGCTGTAGAGCATTTTCCTGTCTCCAGTGAAATTAACTGGAACAGAGAATTTTAGACTCTCTAAACTATTACCGGTGAGGTTAAAGTAAGTAACATTTTCATATCCATTAAATTGAACCCTTGCAAATAATTCCAGATCATTTTCTCTTTCATTCGTTATGTTCAGAGCAAGTACTGCGTTTTCACCTTCACTGTAGAATTTTTTATCAAGACCTGCTTCTACAGTGATCTTAGCACCCTGCACAATGAATGTAGTATTGCACATCTCTCCATTTAACTCAAAGAACATCTTGTAGCTCTTCTCTTCGACATCATCTGGTAGGAGAATTGGGAATGTGATATTGGCTTCCTCACCAGCGTCAATCCACGTTATGTTGAACTCATCGAATAAACCGGGTGAATAAACTCTCATTTTGACTTCTCCTTCCAATCCACCTACATTTTTAACTGGTATGGTGAGATTTACACTCTCTCCTAAGTTGAAAACCATGTCTTCAGGATAGGCTGCAACAAATTCTGCATTACTCTCCACATTGATCACAACACTGTCAATCCAGAATGGTGAAGAATAATTCAGGAAATACATCCCCTTTGTTAAGTTAAAGTAAACAGTATTAGTAAGGTTGCCTTCAGCAGGAAGGTAGACTTGCCCCGTTACTGTCTGTTTACCTATCATAAAGGTAGTATTGAACTCTGTATCCAGCATACCGGTGTTATTGATGATGTAAGGTATGCCCACAATACCCTCCAGATAAACGTCCTCAGGAGAAACGTTTATCTCCGCTCCTTCCCCGTAAGTTATCTCTTTCTGCATTGTTAGGCTGACATCGCCTGTTAGATTGACATTCACAGTCACATTCCGTGTGATGCTCATACTGGTCTCAAGGTACTGCATACCGTTTTCTGGAACCGCTATGCTCCACTCCGTGCTGTTGATTTTAACATTTAAATCAACGGAGATATTACCGGTGTTCTCTATTGATAAACCGAAATCAAATGCTTCTCTTCCAGCTATGTCTGGAGCAATCATGGTAACATTGATGGAGGGCTCTTCCACTTTTATGAAGTCCGTGACGGTCACTTCATTAACTGTTCCTTCCAATTCAAATGAAGAGTCTGAGGTTGTATTGGTGGTGAAGTAATGACTCTCGTCCTGATTCAGGGTAAACGAATCGGAAAATATCTCAATTCCATCTTTCTTGATTGCCAGATTGCATGTCTTCGAACTCCCGCGATTCATCACCTCTCCTGAGATATTCACCCTTCCACCGGGTTTGTACACTTCCTCATCTGTCTCCACAGTCAGAGAGAGATCGCTGTCTGTTACATAGAAAGTGGAGATGTTGTAGGCTATGATCTGACCGGTGGGAGAATAAAGGGTTGCATGGAGGTAAAGCTTACCTGTTGCATTCAAGTCCTTGATGATTGTGGAGATGTTAACATCAGATACTGTGATGTTCTTTTCCCAGATGGTATAACTTTCATTACTGGATGAATTTGATAAGGTAAAGATATTATTCGATAAATCATCTTCTGTCTGTAAATATTCCGAAGCCCAGACAGGGCTCAGTACTTGAGTAATCAACATGATATTATCTTTGATTAGATGAATGAATCCCATTGATTTGGTCTTTAACATATTGAAGTCGAAACTGATTGCTGGAGTAGGAGTTGATATAGCATCAGTTGCATTTACCTCAGATGGCAGTTCTGTTTGTGTATTGTTTGGCTCTGCTGGAGTGGTATTTGTCGGAATATCATAATCCTGTGTTACTGGAGTAGTTTCTGGAGTTTTAACTGGTTCAGATAGTTCTCCCTCAACTGGGAACAAATCAGTTTTTACAAAATTAAACGAGAGTGGAGAGATGCCTGTGCAGTTATAGGTACACTTAGTAGTGTTTTCATCGTTCCAATTGCTTGTTTTATCACATGTATTATTGTCCCCAGAATTTCCGGTACCTGACCAGACTCGTATGTCATAATATGTATTAAAACAGAAGATATTTTCCCACAATACATTATCGTTGCTGGATTCGAAATATATTCCATTCCCGTTTGATTTAGCGGTGTTATTCATTAAGATGTTATTACTGGAACCTTGGATCATAATACCAGCTCCATTTGAGTTGGCAGTATTGTTGATGATGGTGTTGTTATTAGACCAATCGAGATTAATTCCAATATAGTTTGAGTTGGCAGTATTGTTGATGATGGTGTTGTAGTAGGAGCTACTGAGATGAATCCCGTGATTGTTGTTCGAAGCATTATTGTTAGTGATTGTGTTGTTGTTGCTATTAAAAATAAGGTACTTGCCAACTCACATCTCAGCCAACCTCTGCAAGACTCTCTTTTCTCTTATACCAACAGCTACAACCATCCCAATCAAAAGGACATTGAC
>MTMJ01000015.1 GCA_002010045.1 Archaeoglobus sp. JdFR-22
AGCCTGAAGCACATTCAGGGAGTTAATTGTTTCCGGATTTAGGTAGTCTCAATTGAGTTTTGTTGAGATAAGTGAGGGTTATGATGGGGAGACCCTATAAGCTTACCGTAAGAGAAGCTTCCGAAATTTTTGCAGTTGAGTTTAAGAGAGACTGCCAAAAAAGCTATCGGAATGGGTGTTTGGTTTGTTGTAATAAATATGTGAACCCTATGAAAATATTCTCGATGTTAAGTTTGATCGTTTTCTTCACCGGAGTAGAATTTTAACTATCACAGCCTTAATAGATATCCATTCTTTTTTATCCACTCCTTATGTTTTTCATAATCTGGCATCAGCATCTTCACCTTATTCCAGAACGATTTTGTATGGTTTTTCTCTTCAAGATGGACAAGCTCATGAACAACAACATAATCTATGACAGGTAATGGAGCCATAATCAACCGCCAGGAGAAATTTAAATTTCCCTTAGAAGAGCAAGATCCCCACCTTTTCTGTGCATCCGTAATATTTACTCTGTTATACCTGAATCCTCTCTTTCTAGCATACCATTCTACTCTTTCTGAGATTTTCTCCTGAGCCTTTTTTCTGTACCAGTTAACAAAAACCTCTTTTGCAATTGGCAGGTATTCTTTCGAGAGTAAAAATTCATTTTCAAGTTTTAGAGGTTCCTGCTGGTCTCTGGTTATCTTTAACCTGTAGTACTTCCCGAGGTAGAGGAAACCTTCACCATTCACAAACTCCTTCTTGGAAAATTTGGGATCTCTTGATAAAATCTCTCCTCTCTTTTTCTCAATCCATTTTCTGTGTTTTGAGACAACCCCCATTATTGTTTCATCGCTGACATTAAGTGGAGCCCTTACTATCAGAGTAGCATTATCTGTGATTTGCAGGGCGATTGTTTTTCTTTTTGTTCTTACTATCCTTTCAATTTTAATTTCCACTCCATCACCCTGCATAGATGTGATACGCAAGTTCCAGCAATTTTTGGGCTATTTCGTTCCTTTTTTTAAATAGTAGACTTTTATGGGTGGTCAGATATGGTGCAGACTCTTCTTTCACCATAAAAACATTGGTTTTTGGGGATTTGTTTTGCTGGATAGTCCCCAAAAAATGAGAAATGAGGTATGCCTTCAGTCTCTTTTGCTTGGTGTAATTATCCCAGAAATCAACATACTGTATCTCCTTTTTTATAATTTCAACAACATCCTTTGTTAAACCTACAAGTAAATCGATGTCGCTTTTTCCAAGTTTTTCAATGGGGTCTTTTCCATATATCTCCTGCTTGAGCAAACCAAAAAATGGCATTTCTTTTTTAGGGTTAAAACCAAATGTCTCCTCCGCCTCTCTACCTCTTTTCATGTCATTTCTGAGTTTCTCCAGTTCAATGGCAAGCAATTCCCAGTTCTCCTTGTATTCTTCAAGAATTCTTCTTAGCCTGTCTGAGAATCTCTCATAGAACTCAGGATCTTCCTCATAGTGCTTCTCGATATGTTCTATTATTGCATGCTTGAGCTCCTCAGCTCTTGCCTTAGGAGATTTTTTCTTTTTAACATTCTCAAGGAAATCATCCGAAAATAGCGGCGTAGGTGGAATTTTTGGATTCACTCCTTTAGAGATTAGATATTCTTCGACAATCTCTCTTATCTTTCTGCTGGCGTCTCTTATGCTAAGCTTGTCATCACGGTACCTATTTCTTGCAGACTCTTTTATGAAGTTCAGTATTTTCAGGTCAGTCACGTATTTCAGAGCTTCAGGATCCGGGAGCACCTTATCCATCGCCCTGTTGAATCTTCTAATCAAACTTATAAAGTCGTTTCTGACCTCTTCATCTACAAGAAGGTCTATGCATTCGTCGATATTTTCTCTCCAGTTCTCTATATCGTATTTTTTGAAAAAGTCATTTATCTGGTTATGGATAAACTTTAGCTCGTCAATACTCCTAGCTTTGTTGAAGACTACCGTGCCTATTTCTTCTATATCTTCGTCTGCATAAATAGCAAGTGCCTTCCTCAGGTGCTTGAGTACGCCAACATAATCTACAACAAAGCCGCAGCTCTTGTTTTTGTAAACCCTGTTAACCCTTGCAATTGCCTGAAGAAGGTTGTGGTCTTTGATAACATCATCCAGGTACATGACCTGCTCAAGAGGGGCATCAAAGCCTGTGATAAGCATACTTTTTACGACAATTATACCAACATCTCCGCTAATTCCGTTTTCATCAGTTTTATCAAAAGGAAGCTTGAAACTCTTTATAATCCTCTCATGTTCATTTGGATCTGTGTAAGGTTTGTATTCGGGTTGGTCATTTGGAGCGCCGGATATGACGACTGCAACCTTTAGCTTTTTCAACTGCTCAACATCTATTTTATCTTGATTGTTTCTTTCCAGTTTCTCTATTTTTTCCTTCAGTGCATCTTCAAGGGCTTTTTTGTATCTTATTGCTGCAAGTCGTGAAACTGCAACAACCTGAGCTTTGAAACCATTTGGAGAAACATGTCTTACGTAATGGTCAAGCATGTCCTTTGCTTTGTCTCTTATAACGTTTTCATCTTCGAGGTATGCTCTCCATGTGTATTTTCCCATAATTTTGGCTTTTTGCTCAGCATCAAGCATTGAAAATACATCTTCAAATCGTTTGTTTGCTGCATCCTCATTGGAAATCTCTGCATCGTGAGTTCTTCCTTCATAAACAATTTCAACAGTCACACCATCCTCGACAGCCTGTCGAATGCTGTACTTATCTATGTAATCTCCAAATGTTTTTTCAGTCTTTTCGATGGGTGTGCCTGTGAAGGCAATCTTTGTTGCGTTGGGTAAAGCCTTTCTTAAATTGGCTCCAAGAAGCTTGTACTGAGTTCTGTGAGCCTCATCAATCATTATCAGAATGTTGGGGGATTCGTTAAGCAGGGGGAACTCTTTTTTGAGTTCTCTTTCCTGAAACTTATGGATCATGCCCATAACCAAATCGGGAGTGTTTGTTTTTAGCAGTTCTTTGAGTTTTTCTATGTTATTCGCTACATTTACAGTGTAGCCAACACTTTTTGAAGTATCTCTGAGCTGCTTTTCTAAATCCCTCCTGTCTGTAACAAAAACTATTTTGAAATTTGCAAGTTCAGGATCGTGATACATCGCCCTGACTGTAAACATCATGGTAAGTGATTTACCAGAGCCTTGAGTGTGCCAGACAATTCCACCTCTTTCATCTGGGGTTCTTCCTTCATTTATTCTCTTTATTATCTTCTTAACTGCCCTGAACTGCTGATACCTTGGAACAACCTTTATGATTCCACCTTTTGAGTCCTCCTTGAAGAGGGTAAAGGTGTGTAGAATATCCAGTAGGTTATCTTTTGAGAGCATCCCCTGAATTAACACCTGCTGACTTGTGATTGAAGTTTTGTTTTCGTCTATATCTGATAAACTGAAGGGATAGGGGTCTTTCCACTCAACAAAGTGCTCGTATTCTGCTGTTATAGTTCCATGCTTTGCTACCTGATTGGAAGTGGCAACCATGAACAAGTTGTACCAGAAGAGTTTTTCGTTGCCCTCCTTCTCGCCTCTCCTGTTTGAGTATCGCATAAGCTGGGTAATTGCCTCTGTTATTGGGTCGGCTATTGCGGGAGATTTGCATTCAACAACGACAAGGGGCAAGCCATTTACAAATAAGACTATGTCTGGGATGATGTGCTTCTCTGTTCCGGGAATGTTTACCTTGAACTGGGAGATAGCAATAAAGGAATTGTTTTCTGGGTTTTGAAAATCGATAAATCTTACGGTAGGGCTTTTCTCTCCTGTCTTTCTGTTTTCTGCCACTGAGGTGTTTTCTAAAAGCAACTCATGTATTTCTCTGTTTGCTTCAAGAAGGGAATTTGCTGTTGGCGTGGTTATTCTTCTGACGACCTCGTTAATCTGGTCTTCCTCAATCCAGGGATTTATCCTCTTTATTGAGTCTTTCAGGACGTCCTCAAGAATAATCTCTCTGAAACTCTCCCTGAATTTTACGCTATTACCGTAAACAGGCTCACCTGAGCTTTTGAAGGAAAGGATTTCCTTAATATCTTCGGGGTTGTCTTTGTTCTGTCTGTAAATCTTCCAGCCTAACCGCTGAAGCTGAGCGAGGAAAGGATTTTCCACGTAGTGTTCTTCGTCAAGCAGTTTGTACATTCTCAATCCTCTTCGGAGTATCTCTCAAGTAAATGGCTCACAGCACTTTCAAGTTCAGGCAATTTCTTCTTAACAATATCCCAGATGATCTCCACATCAACGCCAAAGTACTGGTGGATTAAAATATCCCTGAGCCCCGCAATTTTCCTCCAGTCCAGTGGATAAAGTTGCCTTTTCTCCTCTGGAATCTGTTTTACAGCCTCGCCTATGTTCTCAAGGGATTTCAATACCGCATAAAATACGAGTTCGTTCTCTGAAAAATCATCCAGTTCTTCAACTCCCTGTGTGAACTTATTGATGCGGTTAATCTCCTCAACTATGTCTTCAAGTACAACTTTCAGATCTCTCTTAGACATAAACCACCTCTTTCAGAATGTACGGCTTTATTCTCGGTTTTAAGGCAGTTTTACTCAGAAGATCAACCTTCAGACCAAGAAGTTCCTCAAGATAGAACTTCAAGTCCATATAATTGTCAAATGTTTTGTAACCCTCCTTGAATTCCACAAGAATATCAATATCACTCCCTTCTTCCTGCGCTCCCCTTACATAAGAGCCAAAAATACCAAATTCTTTAACTCCAAATTTCTCTCTAACTTCTTCACCGTGTTTTTTCAGAATCGCCTTTATATCTTCAAAACTTCTCATCTTTTACACCTTCTCCTATCAGATGATTAACTCTCACCGTACCAGTGAGCAAATCCTCCATTAACCCATGCTTAATTCTTTGCAGTTTCTCTTTATATTTTTGTTCTTTTTCGATGGCTTCATCAATCTGCGAGAAAACGGAGGCGATGCGGTGCTGTTCGGGGAGAGGGGGAACGATAAAATTTATTTTTCTAAGATTTTTTGCAGAGATTCCTTTTACAGTTGTTCCACTCACTAAATTGTTTAACTGCCTCTGTATCAATTCATGCTGAATTAAAAACAGATAGTATTTTGAATATCCTTTTTTAGGCTTGATAGCAATTACTCTTTGAGCAAAACAAAATTTTATTTTTGGTGCAAGAGCAACTTCTCCTAAAGGAGCTTCGGTTGTGAATAATATATAATCTTGAGTGGGATAACCTCTCATATATCTTTTATAGATTTCCTCCGTAACAAAATTTTCAAAGTAATATAAAATTTTGCCCTCTTTTACATTTTCCGCACTTAAGTATGGGATTATTCCTTCTTCAGAAAAAGGTGGCGTCCTACCTCGGTTATCAATAACGTCAAATAGGTCGTAGAACTCCACCACCTCCCACTCCTCCGGTATCCTCCCAAGCTCTGAATCTTTGAACCTGTGCGTCTCCTCGCTTCTTATCTGCCCATTTTCGTCTATGCCCCTGGTCAGCAAATCCTGCATCAAGCCCTGCTTGATTCGTTTGTACTTCTCTATGATTCTGTCGGTCTTTTCTATGGCGTTGTCAATTGTTTCAAGGATTTCGGAGATTTTGCGTTGTTCTGGGAGGGGTGGGAGGAAAATTTTAAATCTGTGTAATTCTGAAGGTTTAATGGAAACTTGATTTACTGCTTGTCCAGATAAATTTCTTATTTTATTCCTAATATTTTTTTTCTTTAGATAATAGATTAAGAAAAACGGATTTAAAACTTCTTTATTTGCTTTTAGAGTATTAGACAAAACATTTTTAACCAATAACTACAAAATGGCTACATGGGACGAAAACCTGAAAAAGAAGTTGTTAAGTGGTTAACTGCAGAAGA
>MTMJ01000088.1 GCA_002010045.1 Archaeoglobus sp. JdFR-22
TTGCCTTGAGAACCTTTAAACCCATTATTTCTCTTAATGTTTTGTTCTGTCTGAGATAAAGATAAAATATTGAGGGAACCATCCCCACAAAGCTCCTTACTACTTCTATCTTGAAGTAAGCTATGAAGATGGAGAATCCGATAGATGCTCCCTTAACTGGAATGATAACTCAACTAACTGTGAAAGAGGGAGATAATGTTAATACTGACGATGTGGTTGCATATATTGAATAAAAAAGGAATTTATGGAAAAAGGGGTGGATAGTTCAATCCTTCTTCTCCTCTAAATCCAAACATCAGATTCATGTTCTGAACCGCCTGTCCACTTGCACCGATAATTCCCGCTTTAATCATAGCTTCTTCTAAATCTTCGAGAGTTAAAAATTATGGGTTTTTAGTTCCATTGTGGAGAAGTTTTCAGAAACTTTTATCAGATGGTCAGTTAAACATCCATATTTGACTTGATTTTCTGATTTCTGTTGTTATAACAGATTATTTTCCCCAATCAACACTTTATTCCTACACTTTCCTTTCTCACAAAATCAAATCGGACTTATGTGTCATTATTATGTTAATTAGAGATATCTAAATAGAAAGTCTTTAATAATTTACCCCTCTATTGCAGATTTACACAGGTTGGAGCGTTGCTACGGGCTATTTCTTACTGAGAAGTTTGATTAAGCCTGTATTAGCCTAAATCTGTAGGATGGTGTTGTAATGGTTCTATTGAATAGACTATCATTAAGAAATAAGAATAGCGGGTACAATGCAATTTATCGAACTTTTGCGTTTCTTGTCGCTCTTTTGATTTTTGGAACAGGGATGTGTACTGCTTCGATTTATGTTCCAGACGATTATTTAAAAATCCAGTCGGCTGTTGATAATGCAACAGCAGGAGACACAATAATCGTTAGAGATGGTGTATATATTGAGAATGTGGATGTTGATAAGTCCTTGAGCGTTGTATCTGAGAATGGAACTGCTAACTGTACTATACAGGCTGCATTTTCATTAAACAGTGTATTCGATATAAAGGCGGATCACGTAAATATAAGTGGGTTTACTGTTTCCGGGGGGATAGCGGGAATATTCATTACTTTTGGTACAGATTACTGCAACATCTCAAACAACAATGCAACAGACAATTGGTACGGAATAAGCCTCAAATCTGCATCAGGAAATGTATTGACCAACAATACATTAACATCAAACAACTTTGATGGAATCAAGCTTTACAATTCATCCGGTAATATAATAACGAAAAACAATGCATCTGACAACTATTATGGAATAAGCCTTAATTCATCATCCAGTAATACACTGGATAATAACACAGTGTTATCAAATAAAATGGATGGAATTCGTCTTGAGAGCAGTTCATCAGACAATACATTGACAAATAATACGATATCAAACCCATTGTACGGGATACGTGTTAATTCCTCCTCAAATAACAGAATATTTCTCAATAATTTTATAGATAATGGAGTGTCGTTTTATTCCTCAAATTCGTCAAATATCTGGAACTCGACAGAGCAAATTACATATACATTCGACGGCAAGCCTTTTACGGGCTACATGGGCAACTACTGGAGTGATTACTCCGGTTCAGATTCAAACAATGATGGAATCGGTGATACTCCTTATTCAGTAGGTTCAGACTACGATAACTTCCCCCTCATGCAGTCCTTTGAGAACTACTTCGGTTCACAGGCTCCGTCTGTCATATATGTTCCAGATGACCATGCTAAAATTCAGTGGGCTGTTGGTAACGCAACTGCTGGAGACACAATAATCGTGAGGGATGGTGTATATATTGAGAATGTGGATGTTGATAAGTCCTTGAGCGTTGTATCTGAGAATGGAACTGCTAACTGTACTATACAGGCTGCAGACCACGGTCATGCATTTAATGTGTCTGCAGACAGAGTAACAATAACAGGTTTCACGGTTAAAGATGCAATGGCTGGAATTTATATTCAGGCTGACAACTGCAATATAACGAAAAACATCTGCTTGAACAATGATTACGGTATACCTCTTATGTACTCAAACAACAACAGCATCACTGATAACTATATTTCCCTGAACAACTATAACGGCATCTATCTTTACATCTCATCCAGCAACACCATAGTGAATAATACTGTGTTTTTAAACAACAATTCGGGTATTTACGTGGACGAATCATTTAACAATATTATCTATGGTAATAATGTATCCTCAAACAATGAATCAGGAATTCTTGTTGAATTTTCAATTAATAATACTGTAGAAGCAAACAGCGTAACATTAAATGATGGCGATGGTATTGAGGTTCACTTCTCCAATAATACCCGAGTCATGGATAATACTATCCACAAGAGCGAGTGGAGCGGAATTGATATCTGGATGTCACACAATAACTCGATTTCAGGTAATAATGTATCGTCGAGTGACTACAAAGGAATAAGTGTTGGAATGTCCAGCAATAATGAATTCTCAGTCAACAATGTATCCGGGAGCCATTATGATGGTATTGACGTTAGCAGGTCGCATAATAACTCGTTCATCAAAAACAATATATTTTCAAACAATTGGGATGGCATCGAATTAGATGATTCAGAAAACAATCTTATAACGAATAATACCTTCTTTGAGAATGATTATGGAGTTCTTTTTGGCTCGTCATCCAGTAACACGGTTAAAAACAATACTGCTGTGAACAACACTCATGGAATCTGCATCTTATCCTATTCTAATAACAACTTAATTTCTGGTAATAATGTATCATTAAACAGCTTCTATGGAATTTACCTTTCATGGAGTTCAAATTATAATACAATCGTGGATAATGAAATACTGAACAACAAACGTGGAATTCAGTTCAACTTCTCCTGCATGTACAATACAATTTCTAGGAATAATATATTCAGCAATAATTACGGAATCTATTTCTATAAATCAACCAGTAACAATGAAATAACTGACAATAATGTGTTAAACAATAAGATTGGAGTGAGGCTATGGAATACAACTGGCAATGTGTTTACCCGCAATTATATTGGCAACAACACTAATTACAGCTTCTATATTGAATCTTCAGACATCCAGGTGTATCTCAATAATTTCTTTGACAATGAGAACAGTGTTTATTCTGATTCCAATAGCTGGTGGAACTCAACTGAAATGCTGATTTATGAATTCAATGGCTCAATGTTCAGGAATCATCTCGGGAACTACTGGAGCGATTACAATGGTTCAGATAGCGATTCAGATGGTGTGGGAGATGTGCCTTACAATGTTAACACATCTATTCCCGAAAAAGACTTCTATCCCTTGACTCATTTCATGGAAAACTTTACTCCAATAAGTATTCCTGATTTAACTGTCGGAGACATTACCATTCCAAAAATGGAGCCGGGGAAGAATTCGGTAATCACAGTTATGATTTCGAATACTGGAACAGGTAACGCAACAACCAACGTGTCACTGAAAGTAGAAAATAATACAATAGAGAATAAAACTTTGCAGCTAAATGCAGGACAGGCTATCAACCTCACATTTAACTGGATACCTCCCGGCTCTGGAGCCTATTCAATTGAGGTAGAGGTTGACCCGGACGATTCAGTTAGCGAGTTCAATGAGACGAACAACAACGTTAGTACGATTGTAACTGTTTCTTCACCACCTTCAGGCAGTTCTCAGCCTGCTTCAGGTGGAGGCGGAGGTGGTGGCGGAGCATTGACTTTGAAACCATCTTTCATTGCTCCGTATGAATACTACGAATCATTTGTCAGAAGCTTTCGTGTCAATGAAACAGTTGTCATCGTTATACCTGCAAAATTAGAAGAGGATACTGGTATCTCTGAAATTGGAGCCTCAATTGATAAGATTATGCTGGGAACTGCAGCAATATCAAAAGTAAGGTCACTTCCCGAAGACATGCCAGCGCCGGAAGGTAATGTCTTTGCGTACTTTGAATTTGTATGTACACAGTATGGCACGCTAAATAAAGTTGAACCGAGTGGCTATCTCAAATTCAGAGTGTTGAAAGAATGGTTGAGAAGTGTTGAAGCTGGACAATCTGATGTTAAACTGTTGAAGTATGCTGATAAATGGATTGAAATCCCGGTTGAATTAACTGGTGAAGATGAGAACTACCATTACTTTAAAGCTAATCTTGAGTCTTTCAGCATCTTTTCCATTGTGGCTGAGGTTAAAGCTGTAACAATAACTCCTACCTCAACTCCGATGCAGGTGAAAACTGAAGCACCTGAGCCTATAGAGACTTTAGAATCTCTATCGACTGAGATTACAACTCCTGCACCAGCGTTCAGCACAGAAATGATCGTAACAATTGCAGTGATAATGTCTGCTACTGCAGTTTTACTTTATGTAGCGAGGAGGAAGTAATATCCCAAAAATCCCCTTCCTACAAGATTTTGTCAGAAAATTGGATATTAAATCCACTGAAGGTTGAATTCTTAACAACCAATTTCTGGGTTGTTTTTCAATATACCCTCCAGCTTCTCGATTATGATGTTTTTGCTTCGGGTTTCTATGCATCATTCTTATTTGCTTTAAATTTATAGCAAGTTTTGAGAATTTTCCTATAATAATAAAAAATTTGTTTTTTACTATATTTTTTTACTTAAAAGAAAAAATAGTAAATAATTTAAATTTGAAGTTGATGTAAAGTATAAAAAACGGGGGTAAAAAATGTTAACAAGAAGAGGTTTTCTACAGCTTGCCGGTGCTATTACGGCAGCGGCATTTGGTATGGGATGTTCGGGTGTTGAGAAAACTACGAAGACACCAACACCTTCAGTTACGAACACCACACCATCAATAGCCGAGATTCCAGAATTACCATGGACATACGTGAAACTGGATGTTGAGAAAACAAGAAAGCTGGGGCATCTTGGATACTACAAAATGGAGTGTGCTGCTGGAGCTTTTTATGCAATTGTCAGCCAGCTGCAAAAAGAAGTTGGATTCCCATGGACTCAGATACCCGTTGAGTTGTACCACTACGGAGCGGGTGGTGTAGCAGGATGGGCAACTTTATGCGGAGCGCTGAATGGTTCGTCTGGGGCAATAACTCTTGTAACCGGAGAAGAACAGAAAAAACTTGTTAACGAACTGATGGGATGGTACACGATAATAGAATTCCCGAGTGATAAGAGTAATGAATATGCAGTAAATCACGAATTTCTTGTTGAAGAGTATAAATCTGACAAAGAACTCATTCAGACTGTAAGCTATTCGCCCCTCTGCCATGAATCTGTTACGAGGTGGTGTGAAGCGTCCGGATACGCGAGCGGTTCTGCAGAAAGGAGCGAGAGGTGTGCAAGGCTAACCGGAGATGTTGCTGCAAAAGCTGTTGAGCTCTTGAATGCCTGGAAAGATGGTACATTTGAACCTCAATTTGAGTTCTCTGAGGAGACAGCAGGATGCAGAGGATGTCATTTCAAGGGCAAGGACTTTGCTGCAGGTCAGTTCACAAGAGGGAAGGTTGAATGTCTTAACTGCCACGAATTACACCCGATTCCTCCAGAATCTACAAAAATTAGAAGTATTCTGAACCAGACATCTGTACCATGATTTATTTTTTATTTATATTAAATTTTTAATTTTTTAATTGATTTATCGACTGCATTCGAAAAATCTAAGTGAATTTATCGAATGAACCGATATAACCTTGGATTATGAAGATGAGTGGGAAGAAAGGTCTATAAGAGAAGAAAGGACTATAAGATTTTAGGGTGCTTACAAAATTACCAACAAAATACCAATTCTAACATCTCAATACTCTAAATAACAAACCCATATAACTCCCTACAAAAAGATACATAGCC
>MTMJ01000112.1 GCA_002010045.1 Archaeoglobus sp. JdFR-22
TTCTGGAGGGAGCAAGCGATTTCTTCGAAATCCCTTATCTTTCTTAAAATCCCCATATTCTTTCTTATTTCGTCTCAATCCCCTTCAACCATGGCATCATCTTTCTGAGTTCTTTGCCAATCTTTTCAATCTGGTGTTCTTTTTCCATCTCCATGAGCTTTGTGAAAACAGGAAGATTTGCCTGTTTCTCCAGAACCCACTCTCTTGCAAATTCACCTGTCTGAATCTCTCTCAGAATCTCTTTCATCTCCCACCTGGTTTCTTCTGTTATTATTCTCTTGCCTCTGGTCATCCCACCATATTTTGCCGTGTCGCTGACTGAATACCACATATTGTAAATTCCGCCCTCATAAATCAGATCAACAATTAATTTTAGTTCATGTAAAGATTCAAAATAAGCTACTTCCGGCTGGTAGCCCGCATCCACCAGTGTCTCGAACGTAGCTTTAATCATTTCTGTAACCCCGCCGCATAAGTCAACCTGTTCTCCGAAAAGGTCAGTTTCAGTCTCTTCCTTGAAAGTGGTCTCAATAACACCAGCCCTTGTTGCCCCGATGGCCTTTGCGTATGCAAGCGCAACCTTAAGTGCCTTCTTTGTATAATCCTGTTCAACCGCAATCAGAGCAGGCACACCCCTGCCCTCTTCATACATCCTTCTGACTATATGTCCGGGACCTTTAGGAGCTACCATTGTAACATCTACGTATTCTGGTGGGGTTATCTGGTTAAAATGGATATTGAACCCGTGTGCAAACATCAGCATATCCCCTTCTTTCAGATTATCCTTTATTTCTTTGTTGTAGACTGCTGGCTGGATTGTATCAGGTACAAGCATCATTATAATATCTGCTTTTTTTGACAATTCTGAGGCATTGACCGGGTCGAAACCATCTTTCTTTGCGAGACTGTAATTTGTTGTCCCTTTTAGTTCTGAGACGATAACGTTCAATCCAGAATCTCTGAGATTCCGGGCGTGGGCATGTCCCTGACTTCCATAACCAATTATTCCAACCACTTTATTTTCCAAGACCTTTAGATTTGCATTTTTCTCGTAATAGATTTTTGCCATGACAAACACCACCTTTACTCCAGATGTGCTTTTTAAATACATTTCTTTTCTTCTTCAGGTCTTTTTTATCTGGTTTTTAATCAATACAAATTTCAGAGACAATGTCTGATTCTGATTACAGCAGAAAAAAATTTAATCTTGTTTGGCAAGATTTACCATGCAAAAGGTGAACATTCTCGTTGAAGCTCTGCCATACATTCGAGATTTTCATGGTTCGAGCATGGTAATCAAAATAGGTGGCCATGCAATGGTCAGCGATACAGTTCTCGAATCAACCATCAAGGACATCCTTCTTCTTTATTTTGTCGGTATTAAACCGGTTGTTGTCCATGGTGGAGGTCCTGAAATCTCGGAAAAAATGGAGAAACTCGGAATAAAACCCAAATTTGTTGATGGATTGAGGGTTACGGATAAAGAGACAATGGAGATTGTGGAGATGGTGCTCGATGGAAAAATAAACTCAAAAATTGTATCCACTTTTATCCGTAATGGCGGAAAGGCTGTTGGAATCAGTGGCAAAGACGGACTTCTCATAATTGCCAGAAAGAAGGAAATTCGCAGATTTGAAGGGGATAAAGAAGTTGTCATTGATCTGGGTCACGTTGGCGAAGCAGAATTGATAAATCCTGAAATACTTGAGGTTTTAATCGAAAAAGGTTTGATTCCTGTTATCTCTCCGGTTGCAGCCGATTTGATGGGTGAGACATATAATCTGAATGCGGATATAGTTGCAGGAAATATTGCTGCAGCTTTGAGGGCTAAGAAACTAATAATGCTGACAGATGTGCCGGGGATACTGTCAAATCCGGATGACAGCGACTCTCTGATACCGAGACTGAAGTTAGATGACATTGAAAAAATGCTCGAAAGTGAGAAACTGAGAAAGGGAATGATTCCCAAGTGCGAGGCAATTCTGGCAGCCCTCAGAGGTGGTGTTGAGAAAGCTCACGTGATTGACGGTTCAAAAGAGCACTCGCTTCTTGTTGAGCTTTTCACGAGAGAAGGAATAGGTACGATGGTTGAAGTTTGATTCAGGGTGAGATTTTGAAACTTGGACTGCAGCCGGATATTGAACAGAGGGTACGTGAGGCTTTTGAGTTTGCATCTCTGAACAGATTTAACCACATTGAGATTCTTATGGATCATCCATTTTACTCAAGAGAAAATCTTGATTATACGGAGATAATGGAGTTGAAGGGTTGCTATGATCTGGAAGTTCTTATTCATGCTCCATCAATAAGCACGAACTTTCTCTCGATTAGCAAGGCAATGAGAAGAGCAAGTTATGAAGAACTTGAGAGAACAGTCTATTTTGCAGAAAGGTGCGAAGCCCATGTCGCCACATTCCATATCGGATGGAATCCCGGTTTTATTACCTCTAAAGGTTTTATTTTTCAGAAAGAACTCTTCAGGGAGCACAACAGACGTCTAATTCAGAAAGAAATGTATCCTTTTTTGAAAGTGTACGATTCTGTATTAAGTCTTGAGAATACAATTGATTTTGATGACTCTATTAGAGATGGGATTGAGTTCCTGATTGAAAATACGGATGTTAAACTTACTTTTGATATTGGACACCATAACATTAAAGAGGGACATGAGCTTTTTCTCAATAACTTTGACAGGGTTGTGAATATCCATCTGCATGACAATGATGGCAATAGCGATCTGCACCTACCACTCGGTCAGGGTACGGTAAACCTTGACATTATACCCGGATCATACAATGGGTTTTTTACCCTTGAGCTGAGAGAAAAAAATGCAACACTCAAATCCAAAGAATTTTTTGATAACTGGAGAAAGGTGAGAACATGACCGCTGCGAAAGAACTCGAGTTTGAAGGACATCTGATTGATTCGATGATATTCCCGAGGGTACTTGATGTCATCCTTGACCTTGATGGAGAGTTTGATATTCTCGAATTCAGGGTTGGAAAAAAGAAGACAGACCCGAGCTATGCAAGATTGCTTGTAATGGGAGAAGATGAAGCTCATCTGAACAGGGTGATAGGTGAATTGCATAGATTTGGAGCGAGAATACCTGAAGCCGAAGAAATAGACCTGAAAAAAGCTCCAAAAAATAAAGTCCTTCCGGATGACTTCTATGTGACAACAAACCATCCAACGTTTGTTAATTACGAAGGAAGGTGGTTGACTGTTGAGGACATAGGTATGGATAGAGTTATCAAAATCAGAGATAACAGGGCATACTGTATACCGCTTGATGAGGTCAGAGAAGGAGACTTGATAGTAGTTGGAGAGAAAGGTGTGAGGGTTACACCTCCCGAAAGACCAAGAAAATCATCCCACTTCCAGTTTATGGGTGGCAGCGTTTCATCAGAAAGACCAACAGAAGAGATGATTGACATCATTGCTGAGGAGATTACAGCACTGAAAAAGAATGGGGGCAGAATAGCGGTTGTCGCTGGTCCTGCCATAGACCACACAGGTGCAAGGGATGCCCTCTCAGGAATGATAAGAGATGGTTATATAGATTTGCTTCTCTCCGGAAACGCTCTGGCTGTGCACGACATTGAGCTGTCAATTTTTGGTACATCACTTGGAATGGATATCCGGACTGGAAGGCCTGTTCCGAGAGGAAACAGACACCACCTTTACACAATAAGTAAGGTCATAGCCGCTGGAGGAATAAAAGGAGCTATTGACGAGGGAATTGTAAAAGATGGAATTATGTATGAATGCATCAAGAACAACGTTCCTTACATACTCGCCGGCTCGATAAGAGATGATGGGCCATTGCCTGAGGTGATAACAGATGTTATGGAGGCTAAAAAAGCAATGAAGAAAGCCTTGAGAGATATTGACATGGTAATCATGCTTGCAACAATGCTTCACAGCATAGCTGTTGGAAATCTTTTACCCTCAAACGTCAAAACAATCTGCGTTGACATGAATCCATCGACAGTTACAAAGCTCATGGATAGGGGCACAGCTCAGGCAATTGGAGTCGTTACAGATGTTGGATTATTCATTCCGGAGCTCTATGAGAAGTTGAAGAAAAGGAAAAATCCTGACTAAATTGAGCTAATTATGGCACCCAAACTCCACAAAATGTTGGTCAGGTGACTTTCCGGAGGTCTTCAATCTCAAAATGAACACTGTTCCACGAGGCTTATTATCTTCCACTGTTATCTCGCCTCCATATTTGTCGATGAGCTTCTTTACAATGTACAATCCAAGACCGGAATTGCCCGCCTCTCCAAATTTAAATCCCTCATCAAATATTTTATCTTTTATTTCATCCGGAATTCCCTCTCCAAAGTCAGCAATCCTTATTTCACATATATTATCTTTATTTTCAATATCAATCTCAATATTCTCGGATTTTCCATGGGTTATAGCATTTCTGACTATGTTATCAATAACTGAACTGAACGCTCCATTTACCATTACACTGCAATCTCCTCGAATTCTACAATCCACCTGATAGTTGAGGGTAACGCTTTCTATGATTTCACGAATACTGTACATTTTAAAGCCATCTTCAGAATGGAGCAGAGATTCGAGTTCTTTCATGTTATTAATAAGTTCGATACTCTTTTTTATCGAATTGATTGCTCTTGAGAGTAATTTTTTATCTTTTGTCTCGTTGTACACCTCTATACAGCCACTTATTATTGTTAAATTGTTCAGAATGTCATGTCTCAGGATTTTGTTCATCAACTTCAAAACATCGGTCAATTCACTCTGCATTATCTCCACTTTCTTTCGCTCTGTGATGTCCCGCATCACTCCCTGAACTCCTATGAACCGACCACTGGAGAAAATTGGCTTGTTTGAAGCTGAAATCCACTTTACTTCTCCTGCCTTCGTACAAATTCTATATTCTATATTTCCTCCATGACCTTTTGATATCTCCTCAAACTGTTTTTTTACAAAATCTACGTCTTCCCTGTAAACCAGCTCGATAAAATTCATCCCGAGAAGCTCCGATGGTTTGTAACCACTGAGAACCTCCACAACAGGGTTAATGTACGTAATAATTCCATTCTCGTTAACTGAATATAGAATGTCATTAATTTTCTCTACAAGATCCCGATACTTTCTCCTGCTTTTAATCAGTTCTTCTTCTGATATTCTTCTGTGGATTGTAATCGCAAATAACTCCGCAAGTTTTTTAATTGTCTCAAAGTCCTTTTCCGTGTATCCTTCTCGAGAATTGATCAGAGTTATTTCCCCCATTACCCTGTTTCCCATCATTGCAGGAGAAAAGAGGATATTTTTTATTTCTTTCTGGTTATTCTGTATTTCCGGGGAGTTATCATAAAATGCTCGATATTTACCTTTAAAACAGGACAGGATGGTGGAAGATAAGCTGTTCATCATATAATCCCATTTTCCATCTTTTTCAAAATTTGAACTTTTTTCTAATCTCATTAACCTGTAAAATAGCTGATAGCCACCTTCGCCCACAGATGATATAAATCCGCCTTCACTTCCGGTTATTCTTTTAGCACTTTCCAGAATGATATCTTTTATTTCGTATATTGAGAATAATGGTTTTAATAGAACACTGGATATCTGAGCAATTGTATAATTCAATTCAAGTTCGTGTATCGAGTTATTTTCTGATTCTGAGACAGTATCATTTTTTACCGTCATTTCATCCTCCAACCCGTTTTTGTCTTATTATTATGGTAATATAGGGTGCTTACAAAATTACCAACAAAATACCAATTCTAACATCTCAATACTCTAAATAACAAACCCATATAACTCCCTACAAAAAGATACATAGC
>MTMJ01000113.1 GCA_002010045.1 Archaeoglobus sp. JdFR-22
CTTCTGCAGTTAACCACTTAACAACTTCTTTTTCAGGTTTTCGTCCCATGTAGCCATTTTGTAGTTATTGGTTAAAAATGTTTTGTCTAATACTCTAATCAACAAATTAAAAGAAAAGAATAAATAATGTCGTTACTAAAGAGTAATTGTGAAAAAGAATCTCGAAATTGAAAAAATTCCGGAAGTTAAATTGAAAAGAGAACTGAGAACAGACATAGAACTGGAAGAACCAAGATTTGTATTCAGTGACAGACATGAGAAATTACTGAAAATAATTTCAAGAAGTGGAGTTTGTACAATTTTATTCACACTGGAAATGAAACCAATGAAATTCTCTGAACTCATGTTTGCGACGAAGTTGAATCCGGGTGTTGTGGACAGACATTTAAAGTGCCTTGTCGACTTGCGTATCATCGAAAGAAAGGAGAATAAGTATCAGTTAACAGAAACAGGGAGAAACCTGATTCCTGTCATCGAAGAATTCCTCAATATTATGGACAGAATCTGACCAATACTTTCAGTCCAGGTCGGAAGTTAATAGCTTTAGAACAAAAATTGTCCCGGTCGGGTGGTTATTCTCAATGTGCAGTTTACCCTTATATCTCTCAACTGTTTTCTTTACAATATAAAGGCCCAGACCTGAACCCTTATGCTCTCCATAGCTGAAACCCTCATCAAAAATCTTATTTTTTATTTCATCTGGAATTCCTGTGCCATTATCGGCTATTCTTATTTCGCAGTATTTTCCTTTATTTTCTATTTTGATATTAATTTTATCTGCATTACCGTGCTTCATTGCGTTTCTCAATATGTTGTCAATAACAGAGTTTAATGCCTCATCAGCCACAACCGAACAGTCACCATCAATCTCAAAATCAACTGGATAATTCTGAATAACTTCATTTATGGCTTCTCTGATACTGCAAGGCTTAAGACTTCCCTGTATGGAGAACAGTGATTCAAGTTCTCTCATATTCTTGATGAGGTTTACACTTTTCTCTATCGATTTAAATGCAGTATTCAATAGTTTTCTGTCCTTGGTTTCAATATACATATCAATTGAATTGCTCACAATTGTAAGGTCATTAAGGATATCATGCCTCAAAATCTTATTTATCAATCTCAATATCTCGTTAAACTCAATCTGAGCTTTCTCCATCTTTTTCTTCTCGGTAATATCTTTAACGACACTGACCCAACCTATGCGATTTCCTTCATCATCATTAAGTGGCACTACAGTATGCTCACTCGGGAATACAGTACCATCCATACGTCTCATTCTAAATTCATCCAAATGGAGGAAACCGTCTCTCTGTATTGCAGGATACAGTTCATTCTGGAATCTTTTAAGGTGTTCTTCATCAACATGCAGAAATTCAGTAGTTCTTCCGACCATCTCCTCTTTCGAATATCCAAAAATTTCAAGTGCTGCAGGATTGCAGTCAAGGATTACAGGTGGTTTTTTTGAATCAAGAATAAAGATAGCCTCCCTCTGACACGTATAAATTTTCTCAAATAATTCCTTTGACTTTTTCAATTCCTCTTTTGTTCTCCTCTCCTCTGTAATATCTCTTATTATATTTACTACGCCTTCTACTTTTCCATTTTTCTTAATAAATCTGGTACTGACTTCAACAAAAACCTTCTTTCCATTTTTATGCTTTAATTCAAGTTCAACGAGTTCTCTAACTTTACCCTCTCTGACCGTTCTTCTGAACAATTTTACAAGTTTTGTCATCTCTTTAACGTCGATAACTTTGAGTCTGGCGAAGTTTTTACCAATTATCTCTTCAGGTTTATACCCGAGAACATCTTTAACTCTCTTATTTATGTTGAGTATTCGTCCTTTCTTATCAACGTAGACAATAATATCTCCAACGTTCTCGAAAATTTCTCTGAACTTCTTTTCTGATTCTTCAAGCTCTTTTTCTCTCTTTTTCCGTTCTGTGATATCACGAAATACTCCGCAAGTAGAGACAAATCTATTATTATGTAAAACGGGTTTGATATTTCCCTCAACGTGTATTTCCTGCCCGTCTTTGGTCAGAAAAACTGTCTCTATTTTGTTGAAGGCTTCTCCCCTTAAAACTCTCTTAAAAATCTCCATACATTTTGGAAAATAATCTGGGCGAATTATATCTGGCAGCTTCAAATTCTTAACTTCCCTTTCGGAGTAGCCTAAGACGTCAATCCATTTTCTGTTAACATAAACAAACTCTCCTTCTGCGTTTACACTCTGTATCAGGTCATTCGCGTTCTCAAGAATGTCTCTTAAGAAATTTTCATCATAAACTGACTGTTTTTTTGATTTTTCAGTCATCAGACTTTCTGTTAGTCCGTCCATCATGATACCCCGTAATTTCTTATGATTATGATTATGAATATAAGAGAAATTGAGTAATAAAAGCATCGTTTTTGTTATGATGAGGTATCTCTCTATCCGTTAGATTACCAGAGGTGGACTCTTCTTCGTAAATTTATTGGTAATGCTTTAAGAGGTAACCAGTAACCCTTTCAATCTCTTGCTGCAAATCACGACTGGTATCCACTATCAGATGCTCATCCTTGCTGAACTCATCAATCACCTCAAAATCTGCTTTGTGTTCAGGAAAAATCTCAAGTCTACCATCAGAGACGCCTGAACCTCTTCTCATTCTGTTTTCCAGCCTTTTGACGATAACTTCCTCCGGGCAGGTTACTTCGATACAAAGAAAATTTCCCCTCGCCTCTTCAGAGACTTTCTTTGCCTCTGCTCTCTGCCATTTTTTGCTGAATGTTGCATCCAGAATAACTGAATTGCCTTTCTTAATTCTCTCTTCTGCCATTTCAAACATCCTTAAGTAAGTTTTTCGGGTAAAATCAGGAGAGTACAATCCTTTTTCAAATTCCTCATACTTACGGGCAGTTAGTGGGATTCCAGCGAGCTTTTTCCGGACAACGTCGGAAGAGATTACATCAATCTGCAATCTTCTGGAGATTTCTTTTGCAACGGTGCTTTTCCCCGAACCTATAAGTCCACACACAATAATCAATAAAGGCATTTAATCCCCCTTAACATAAGAATAAGCAAGTTTAAAATATTTTCTTGCTGTATTTATGGCTTCATTCTTTTCTGATTCGGCGATGGAGACATCGTCAAGTTTAAAGCTTATTACCTTTCCTCTAACATAAGCTCTGTAAACCTTGTAGAAATCAAGCATCTCCATCACTCCATAGTCTTCAGAATGTTTGACGTAGCATTCCATCATCCTGTCAGAAATGTCTCGCCTTCCATAGAAATCGAGATCCATTGCAAGAAAGGCTATATCGGCTGCGGTATCAGAATACCGAAACCTCTCGTTAAATTCAATGCAGTCGAATATTATTATGTCTTCGTCAGTTATGCAGATGTGTTCCATGTGTAAATCTCCGTGGCAGTCTCTGATTCTTCCATTTTTTATTCTTTCTACTATGACGTCTCTTTTTTCCTCGTAGAACTTGTTAGTGTAGTTTTTAAGAACATCGTACTGTAACTGGCTTATAGTTTTATTGATGAACCTCTCTGTTTGCTGAAAGTTCTCGTCAGTGTTGAATTTTATTGTTTCAATTTCCCCGTATTTCTTTATTTCATCTGACGTTTCTGCGCTACTGTGAAATTCCGCAATCTTCTCTGCAACTCTGTCCAGCATTTTTTCTGTAAGTTCCCCCCTCTGAAGAAGAGTCTTCATCAACCTGTCAACAGGAAGTCTTTTCATCTTTACAGCGTAGTCTATTATCTTTCCATTACCCTTAAGGCTTGCTTTACCATTTTTCTCAACTACTGGCAGCACTCCTATATAGACATCAGGAGATAAACGCCTGTTCAGTTTCAATTCCTGTTCGCAGTAGTATTTTCTTTTCTCAAGGGTTGTAAAATCCAGAAAACCGAAGTTCACGGGCTTCTTTATTTTGTAAACATACCTGTCAGTTAAAAAAACATAGGAGATGTGCGTCTGCACCAGCTCAACTTCTTTCACATCATGAGGATATGCCGCAGGTTCAAGCAAATCCTTTACAAGATAAGTCATCCCATCATCAGGTTCCCATTGTCCAGCTATGCAGGTACGCTTCTTGCTCTTCTGTCAGATGGTCTATTTCAACGTCCATTGACTTTAGTTTGAGAAGTGCAACCATGTCGTCAATCTCCGCCGGAACTGTATAAACCTTCGGTTCAAGCCTTTTACCCTCCTTTTTAAGAAACTCTGCTGTAAGAGCCTGATTCGCAAAACTCATGTCCATGACAGCAGCGGGATGACCCTCAGCAGCTGCAAGATTGATGAGTCTTCCCTCACCAAGGAGAAATATTCTTCTTCCATCCTCCATAAGGTATTCCTCAACGAAATCTCTTATCGTCCTTTTACTTTTTGCCAGACGTTCGAGGGCAGGAATATCAATCTCTACATCAAAATGTCCGGAGTTAGCAAGTATTGCCCCATCTTTCATCACTCTGAAGTGTTCCTCTCTGAAGATATTTTTGTTTCCTGTGACAGTTACAAAGATGTCCCCGACTTCTGCAGCCTTTATTGATGGCATAACACTATAACCATCCATAACAGCCTCGAGAGCTTTAAGGGGGCTCACCTCAACAACAATAACATTTGCCCCCAATCCTTTTGCCCTCATCGCAACGCCCTTCCCACACCATCCGTATCCTGCAACGACGAACTTTCTTCCGGCTATAAGCACATTGGTTGCCCTCAGTATCCCATCCATTGTACTCTGTCCCGTCCCATATCTGTTATCGAAGAAGTGTTTGGTGTTTGCGTCATTGACGGCTATTATGGGAAAGCGCAGTACCCCATCCCTCTCCATACTTCTGAATCTGATGACGCCTGTCGTTGTCTCTTCTGTTCCAGCGATAATGTGTTCTAAAAGCTCAGTTCTCTCTGAGTGGAGCGTGGATACAAGGTCTCCACCATCATCCATTGTCACGCTGGGTTTGAAATCAAGAACCTGATGTATATGTCTGTAGTATGTCTCTCTGTCCTCTCCATTTATGGCAAAAACAGGAATTTCGTAGTCCTTTACAAGGGATGCAGCGATTGAATCCTGAGTGCTGAGCGGATTTGAGGCACAGAGCCTCACTTCAGCACCACCAGCTTTAAGCGTTCTCATAAGATTTGCAGTCTCTGAAGTTACATGCAGACAGCAACCTATTCTCAAGCCTTCAAGTGGTTTCTCCTTCTCGAAACGTTCTCTTATTAACGTGAGAACAGGCATCTGTCTATCTGCCCATTCTATTCTAAGCTTTCCCACTTCTGCAAGAGTTTCATCTTTAATATCATACTCCATTTATGACCACTGAATCTGAGATGGATTTCAGTTATTTATTACTTTTCTCAGCCAGTTGGTAAATTCATAAATTATCGATTTGTCAATTCAGGAACAAAATTCACTGGCGGTAAAATAACTCTCTGGAAATTATAAGTATCCTTCATGGATTGGGTCTGCTGTGATTAGCTCAATTGTGATTACGCTCAATTTTGAGGATTTGTAAGTTTCACCTTCGGTTCCTTATATAGTATGATTATAAGCAAAATAAATTAAGTACTTTGAAGTAGAACGTCAAAAGCCAGAGTATAATTACAATCAAAGCTCTAATACTGAGTGGATTAAAAAGAAGAATTCCCAGAATTGTCAGTGAGGTTGTTTTCTTATTAAGACCGGATATCTAAGGTACTTGCCAACTCACATCTCAGCCAACCTCTGCAAGACTCTCTTTTCTCTTATACCAACAGCTACAACCATCCCAATCAAAAGGACATTGACA
>MTMJ01000058.1 GCA_002010045.1 Archaeoglobus sp. JdFR-22
TGGATGCCCCTCGGTTACAGAGCAGGTCTGGATCTGACGAAGCTCGAAGAGAATTACAGGAAGCTCAGGAAACTTGCATTAACAAATCATATTCTGATGCCTTCCGGGAGTGGAGTAACGATGCCACAGCCCCATACAGTTGACGTTGTGGAAACATGGAATAAAAGCAATCGCCCTAAAATAAAGATAGCAACACCATCTGAATTCTTTGAAGAACTTGAAAAAGCGACAAAAGATTTTCCTATCAGACGTGGTGAAATGTATTCTGGGAAGTATTCTGAAGTGTTCCCTGATTGCTGTTCGAGTAGAATCTGGCTTAAAAAAAGTCTGAGAAGGTATGAGAACTGGCTGTTAAGTTTTGAGAGGTTCGTTACGATTTTGAAAACAATAAACCACAATGATTTTTCAGGTCAGTATCTTGAAGAATTACGGGATTTCTGGACAAAGGTTCTGTTCATGGGATTTCACGATGTTGTGCCGGGAACAGGAATGGACAGCGCATATGAGGAGGTAAGGGATTACATCGGGTATCTTAAAACGAAATTGTCATATCTCCATCCAAAAGTATTGAAAGAGGTCGTAAATGTTGATTCAAAAGATGGGGTTCAGGGAGATATTGCCGTATTCAATCCGCTTTCATGGGAGGTTTCAAACTGGGTTGAGGTTGATCTGAACTTTAATGAGGGCGAGGTCAAGAAAATTGGTGGGTTGAAATCAGGGGATGAGGAGATTAATATAGAAATTTTGAGATTTACAAGATATGAGGATGAATCTCTCAGATACGCAAGGATTGGATTTGTAGCCACAGTCCCGCCAATAGGATACAGGGTTTACAGTATAATGAGGAGCAAGCCTCGCAAGAAAGGCACCGCCTTCATAAAAATACGTGGAAACATAATTGAGACTGAACATCTCAGGGTCAGATTTGATCCCGAGGATGGACTAATAGATATTTTCAAAAATGGTGAAAGGATCTGCAAAGCGAATGAACTCGTGCTGGAGGAGGAAATTGGAGACCTCTACTACCACAAGGAAACAATAGGATTTCCACTTAAAACAGAGAGCGGTGAGGGAATAAAGTATGGTTCATTCAGAATGAAGAACTTCTGGATTGACAAATCTCCGCTCAGACGGGTTATAAATATAGAGACTGATTATTTCTCCCTGAGATGGCCATACAGACTTGTGGATACATTAAAGCCACTTGTATGGAGACACAATTTCCTGAGAGTCTCGAAGAAAATTATTGTCTACAGAGACCTACCAAGAATTGATTTCGTAACAACAGTGAGAAATAATCATCCGAGGTTGAGACTCAGGGTAAGATTCTCTACGGATATTAAATTACCGGAATACTACTGCGACAGTCAGTTTGGAGCTGTGGGCAGACCAACAAATCAATATTATTTCAAACCTGAGGGGTGGAAGGAGACACCGTCTGGAGTATTTCCATCTCTCAGATGGGTTGATTACAGCGATGGAAAGAAGGGTCTTACAGTCATAAACAGAGGAACTCCAGAAAATGAGGTCAGGGATGGGAATGTGTACATTACTCTCCTAAGAGGTGTGGGAATGCTCTCTTCAGATGGCAAAGCAGGTCCTGTGATTCCTGTTCCGGATGCGAGAGAGACCAAAATTTATACTTTCAGATACTCTATCTACCCTCACGAAGGGGACTGGAAAGCTGCGAAGTCATACAAAACAGGATATGAGTTTAACTATAATCTCGTGGCAATGCAATTACCAAGAAAAGGTAAATTCAGGCTTAAACGGTCTTTTATTTCGATCGAGCCAGATAATCTCGTAATGACGGCTCTTAAACCTTCAGAGGATGGAACAGGAATAATCGTCAGGTTTTACGAAGCTTCAGGTGAGGATACGGATGCAAAAATAACTTTATTCAGGAAACCGGTCAGAGTGGTAAAAACCAATTTGATTGAAGAGGAGGAAGACGAAATTCCTTTTGAGGATACCATCAGTATGAAAATTAAACCTTATGAGATAACAAGCCTGAAAATCGTGTTTTAATTCAATTCAGTTAATTTAATGTTTCAAGCGAGAGGTAAAGGTTCAGGTGTTGTTGTTTTATAACTGAATACCCAAAATTAAGGGATATAATACAAGCCTGTGACACTATCCTCTGTTAACCCAGTGTTCTAAACAGGTATTTTCTTTAAGGGAATGGGTAAAACTGACAACATTTTTATAAGATGTTTGATGATGATGATTTAAGGTGTTTTAGCATGCTTATAGAAGCTCCCAGAAATGCCGAAATTTTAGGCTCGGTAAAGATATACGATGTGCAGAAAGTATTAAAATTAGAATCGAGTGAGCTTGAGACACCGCTATTACGATGTATAACGAATGAGGAAATTGAGGAAGTACTCGAGAGGCTGGTTGTAATAATACCCGTAAAGAATGAAAAAATAAACCTCCTCGATGGTGTACTGCGAGCAATCCCACAGAAATGTAAGATTATTGTTGTATCAAATAGCTCAAGGATGAAGCAGGACTTGTTCAAGATGGAAGAGGATGTTGTCAGAAGGTTTTACAGAGTTACAAAACATCCCATTATGCTCATTCATCAGAAAGACCCGGGGATGGCGATTTCCTACAAAGAGGTTGGTTTCAGCAGCATTCTTGATGGAGATGGCCTCGTCAGAGATGGGAAAGCCGAGGGCATGGTTACAGGCTTGCTTATTGCAAAGTATCTCAAGAAGGATTTTGTGGGGTTCATTGATGCAGACAATTATTTTCCCGGAGCTGTTAATGAGTATGTCAGGGACTATGCAGCCGGACTGTGCATGTCAAAGTCTCCGTACGCGATGATAAGGCTGCACTGGAAGCACAAGCCAAAAATTGTCAAACGTAAACTCTATTTCAAAAAATGGGGAAGGGTTTCAGAAATCACAAATCGCTATCTTAATCTTCTCCTCGCAAATCAGACGGGTTTCGAGACAGATATTATCAAGACGGGGAATGCAGGTGAGCACGCAATGACGATGAAACTTGCCAGTATCATGAACTTTTCAACAGGTTATTCAATCGAGCCATATCAGTTGATATATCTTCTTGAGGAGTTCGGAAGAGGCGAGACAGAGTATGCTGAAGCGGCAAATGCTGGAATTGAGGTATTCCAGATTGAAACCCTCAACCCCCACCTTCACGAGGAGAAGGGCGAAAAGCATGTCAAAGGAATGATGATGGACTCCCTCTCAACTATCTTTCACAGCAGGTTGACTAATAAATATCTCAAAACAAGGATTATTGAGGAGTTGAAGTCAAACAAAGTTGTGGAGTCCGATAAAGAGATTAAAAAGAATCTGATAATACCCTCAATCAAAGATATTGATGGTAAAAAATTCATGAAGAAACTTGAAGAGTCTTCTGACACGTTTGTCAATTTTCTCTGGAACGGGAATTGATTTCTACTTCAACCGTTACAAATACCACAAACTTCATAAACTCTCTCGTGATGAATTTCTACCAATATATTGAGATTGCAAATATTGAGGATACGGCTTAAAACTGCGAAGGGCTCGTGGTCTAGGTGGTTATGACGTCGCCTTGACACGGCGGAGGTCCCCGGTTCGAATCCGGGCGAGCCCACGTTCTTTTTTTGTATAATAACAACTGCTGGATCAAAACCTTCTCTAATCATGTCTATAAGCTCATCTATGAATTTAGAGGCATTTGGTGTCTTATTTTTTATCCAGTCATAGTTGATTTTTTTGAGTGTTATATGCAATCTCGGTCTATTTCGCTTTGTTGGTGATTTGCTGGTTTCTCCTTGTGATTTATTTTGTCCGGACAATTGCTCATTTGTACCCATAATCTCACCGATTAAGGTTTTTGAATGTCAGGTATTTAAGAGGATAGTACGAAAATAGTTAGTAGTTTTTGAAAAATCGATCACCAAAAAAAGAGAAAGCGTAGTATGATGACTATTTTTCCTCTATAATATATCACCTTCCTGCCTCTCTGGCTGCCTTTTCTACCCAACCTCCAAAATTCTCATAACCGTTGTCATCCACCCAATCATATGTGGGATATATATCCGAAAGATAAATTTTCATGCCTCCTTGTTCTACATAAAAATTATCGAAAGGATTATCTCCTTTTCTATCAGTATTCCCGTTTTTATCTTTTAGTTTATGGATATACACACCAAGTAGACCATTACCTCTTTCATGACTTCTCTTTATTTCATATTTAACCCATTTTCTACTGGCTGTCTCTGCTCCGATCAAGACAACAGTTACCGTCAGGTTTAGTAACCCAACTATTCCTAACTTGGCTTGCACGCCATATGTCTCTTTCGTAGTGAAAACTAAAAAACACTCTTCTTGCCACTTTAACAACCCCCTTTCTATGCTAAGAGTAGAAAAACTGAGTAAATTAATATCAAAATCGCTATCGAGCCATAAAACCAACCTAAAGTTATAGAAAACATAATCCTAAGTCTTGACTGAACTTCACTTTTGAATCTGTAGGCGTTCATATCAAGTAAATAATCACTTGTCTTCAGCCTATTGTTAATAACCCACTCATATAACTTTCTATACATTCGTTCCTGCCATAAAAAGTATGCATCTAAAAACCAAAAAACTAATAGAGGAATAAATGCGATCCAAACTTGAGACTCAATTCCTTTTAACAGTAAAGCTACAACTACAAGAGTTACAGCCCATCCTTTTATTAAAAATGAGTTAAAAGCCATCCGTTTAATAATGTCTTGAATAATATCAATCTCTTTAAACATATATTCTCTGAGATCTTCCACATCTTCCATCTGTATCACCCATCTTTAATTTTTATCTATTTTTCCTTGTCAATATACGGATTTTTTTTGTTATCCATTCTAACGATATATTCAACCATCCTTTTATTTTTCATTTTTGGCCGTAAAAGATTTCTCATTGGTGTTGTGATTTACAGATTTATTGGTGATTTCATTTAATTGTGAGTCACTAAAATCACTACTTTTATCCTGAACATCACCATAGGTTTGATTATTCTCGTTAATTTTGCAGTTAACTGGCGATTTTTGTTACTTATTTGGTAATTCTCAACTGGTGATTTATGTGTTTTTTGAGGTTCTGATTTTGACGTTTCTTGTAATTGTTGAGGTTCTTGATTATTTGTTGCGATTTCATTGGTAAACTTAGATTTTTTGAAGTTAACATGTGATATATCGGTCTCTGATTGCTGTGATTCTTTACTATCTGCTGCAATTTTCTCAAATTCTTAAGTGCTATTCTTGTTAATTTGGTTAAAATCAGTTGTATTACTTGATATGTGGTTAAGTATCAGCTCTTTTAAGATTTGGTTTTTGTTCTTTCCTTCATTTTTTGCTTTCTCGTACTTGATTAATTCATCAATCCAGTCCATTAAAAAAAATTGCAAACTGAAATTATTTAGTGTTTTTTGATTAAGGAGGTTTTGGGACAAAATTCACAGACTCATTCTTCTACCACATACTTTGTAACAATCACATAAACCCTCCTCTTGAGATATCTCTTTGGTACATCTGCCTTG
>MTMJ01000107.1 GCA_002010045.1 Archaeoglobus sp. JdFR-22
GGTGTAGCAGATTGCATTGACGAATGTCCTGACGACCCCAACAAAGTAGATCCGGGAGTGTGCGGTTGCGGAGAACCAGATACTGACTCAGATGGAGATGGAATACTTGACTGTAATGACAATTGTCCGAACGACCCAGCGAATGATGTGGACGGAGATGGAATTTGCGGAGATGTAGATAACTGTCCGAACGTTTACAATTCTGGTCAGGGAGATGTAGATGGGGATGGACTGGGAGATGCATGCGATGCCTGCCCGAACGACCCAGCGAATGATGTGGACGGAGATGGAATTTGCGGAGATGTAGATAACTGTCCGAACGTTTACAATCCGGGACAGGAAGACGAGGACGGAAATGGAATAGGAGATGCCTGTGAAGCTGTTGGCGTTCCACTGCTCGGAATACACGGACTGATTGTACTTGCAGCGGCATTGAGCACTATAGGAATACTGTTTGTCGGGAAGAAGTAAAAGTAAAATAATATTTTTTAAATTTATTTTATTAATGGTAAATAATGTTAATGAAAAAAGATTAGATTCTCTTCATTTTTTCAATTTTTTATCATCAAAAAAATAATTCAGTTCAGAAACTTAGTTTCGAAACATAGTTACTGAACTATCTTACTGAACTGAGTTTCTTAAGTATCCTTCTTTATACTATAAGTATAATAACTGCGTTTAATAATCAGGTGGGGTTGATGAAGAGAACCAGATTTGACATAATGAGGGATATCCTCAAAGTCTCCATTGGCGGAGCAAATAAAACGAAAATCGTCTATGGGGCTAAATTGAATTTTAAAATTGCGAAACAGTATATAGACTTTTTAATTGAGGCAGAAATGCTGCAACAGAAATCCCACGGGAAAAATAACACATACCATACAACGGAGAAGGGAAAAGATATTTTATCAAAATTTGAACTATTTGAATCTGTGTTTCCATCAGAATCGAATTCTCTGACAGTAAGTTACATGATTTAATCCCAAAACAGTTATTAATTTGAGGTTGTATGGAATTCGATGAACTGTGAATCTCTTGGACTAAAAGTTGGTATTGAAATTCATCAGCAACTCGATACTGAGCATAAGTTGTTCTGCTGCTGTCCTACCATTCAGAGGGATGTTGAAGAGTCAAATTTTGAGTTCTTCAGGTATTTGAGATCAAAGAGAAGTGAAATTGGGGAGGTGGATAGAGCAGCAGAGGAAGAAGTTGCGAGAAGTAAGAAGTTCATTTACAAGTCATATGATACGACATGTCTTGTCGAAGCAGACGAGGAACCTCCAAGAGAGCTAAACAGGGAAGCTCTGCAGATTTCCATCCAGATAGCTAAGATGTTGAACATGAAGACTGTGGACGAAGTCCATGTAATGCGTAAGATTGTTATTGATGGAAGCAATACAACCGGTTTCCAGAGAACAGCCCTACTCGCCTTCGATGGTTATATGGAGATTGACGGAGACAGAATCGGGATAGATACGCTGTGTGTTGAGGAGGAAGCTTGCAGGAAAATTGAGGATAGAAAGAATGAAGTAGTTTATTCACTGGATAGACTTGGAATTCCCCTCATTGAGATTGGCACAGCTGCAGACATAAAAACACCTGAACAGGCTAAGAAAGTGGCAGCAAAGCTCGGAATGATTCTGCGGTCTACAGGGAAGGTGAAACGCGGATTAGGAACGATAAGACAGGATGTAAACATCTCAATAAGAGATGGAGCAAGGGTTGAAATCAAAGGTGTGCAGACTCTCGACATTCTGGATAAGGTTGTAGAATATGAAGCATTAAGGCAGAAAAACCTCATCGATATCAGAGAAGAACTGAAAAAAAGAGGAGCTTCGGTTGAAGACAATATATTTGATTTAACGGACATCTTCAAAGATACAAAATCAAAGGTGTTGAAGAGAGCAAAATCTGTAAAAGGAATTCTGTTAAAAGGATTTGCCGGGCTTGTAGGCAGAGAAATCCAGCCGGGTAGAAGACTTGGCACGGAATTTGCCGACATAGCCAAAATGTTTGGTCTGGGTGGTATCTTCCACACTGATGAACTTCCTGCTTATGGAGTATCCGAAGAAGAGGTTAATGAGCTTAAAAAGGTTGTAAATGCTAACAGGAATGACGCTGTTGTTTTAGCTGCGGGCGATAGCAAGAGGGTAACAGGCGCACTTAAAAGGATAATTGAGAGAACTCAGTACTGTCTTTCCGGTGTGCCGGAAGAGACAAGAAAAGCAAACGAGGATGGTACGACATCATACCTCAGACCTCTGCCGGGAGCAGCAAGAATGTATCCTGAAACAGATGTTCCAGCAGTTGAAATAACTGATGAAATGCTATCAATTGAGATTCCAGAGCTTATAGAAGACAGGGCAAAACGCTATGTTAAAGATTACAGACTATCAGGTGATTTAGCAAGCGTAATGGCTGATTCGGAATATTTCAAACTTTTTGAGGAATATGCTGGTAAAGTGTCACCAACCATCGCTGCAAGGGTCATTCATTCAGCTCCAGCCGAGCTAAAGAAAGATGGAGTAAATACTGACAGACTTAATAAAGAACACTTCAGAATAGCTCTTGATTTAATAATTGAAGGAAAAATAGCAAAGGAAGGGACTGAAGAAGTTCTGCGAATTTTATGTAAGAAGCCATGGGTAACCAAGAACGAAATTGTCGATATGCTTGGGAAAGCCGGGGATATTGACTCATTTATAGAGAAGCTTGTGCAAGAAAAGAAAGATTTCATTGCAGAAAAGGGCAAACATGCGTTCAAACCTTTAATGGGTATAGTAATGAAAGAATTCAGGGGTAAAGTTGATGGGAAAGTTATTGCAGAGAAGCTGAAGAGGGCTATTGAAAATGTAATTTAAATCATTATGTTTTAATAATATGTAATCATATAAAAAATAGTCGAAAATTACTTATACTGGCAATAATTTTATTTAGAAAACGCTAAAGGTTACTGGCGGGCTATTGTTTAATCCTCATCTTTCAGTAAGCCTGTTCTGTAACTGTAGTTAGATCTTGAAAATCTGGGGGGATGTTAGTATGAAAAACATAGTAAAGATACTATTGACTGTCCTCGTACTGCTATATACTGCTCCCTATTCTTCTGCCGATACATTATGTTCATACAAAGGTCCAGACACATCTGAAGACTATCTCAGGCTTATAGATTTCTACACCAGTGGAAACAGCCAGCTTTACTGGGGAGATAAAGTAACAGCAGAGTTCAAGCTGACATATGTAGGTAAAACATCAGTAACCTTTGATGAAAAATATGGAGTATTCATCAGAGCTATAGACCCAGATGGCAAAACAAGGTATTTTGGGAATAGTTATCAGGGTAAGACAATAAAGGAAGGAGAGTACGTAAGCTTAAAAATAGAAATAACACTTGACAAAGCTGGTAGCTGGACGATATATCCGTCATACTGCCTGTCGGGAAAGGAGACAAAATGTTCTGAAAAATGGCATTCTTGTTATCTGACTGTTCTGGATAAGTGCTCTGAGGGATGTGAATGTCTGGCAGAAGAGGAAGCCAAAAAATATGGCTATGGATACTGTAATGACGAGAAAAAAGTTTGTGGATATGATCAGTATCAGAATCCTAAATATTGCTATTCTACTGTAACTTCAACAACACCCACAACTACACCAACCCCTGCTCCAACTCCATCCATTAAGGAATGTTCTAAAGATTGTATGTGTTTGACAGGAGAGGAAGCCAAAAAATACGGCTATGGATACTGCAATAATGAGGTAAGCCTATGTGGATACGATAATTACCAGAACCCAAAATATTGTTATGAAAAACCGAGTTATGAAAAGGATAGTACAAAACCTCAGATAACAACAAAGAAGACACCACCATCTCCGAAGCTTGGAGATAGAGTGAGTTATGAAGTTGAAGCAAGCGATGAAAGTGGCATTGCTTTTATTGACATATACTTAAATGATATGAAAGTAAGAACCTGTTTTGCCGCTTCATGCGAATACATTTCACCTCCAGTAGAAGATGAGCCAGATTTTGGTGCTGTTGCAGTTGATAGATTTGGAAATTTTCAGACAGAAGATAGCGTTCCATCCGCCGCAAGTTATGAAATTCCGTGGGGAGTTGATACCGATGGAGATGGTATTAATGACCTCAGGGATAACTGCAGATACGTGTCCAATTCTGACCAGAGTGACATAGATAACGATGGAGTTGGCGATGCATGTGATGAGTGCTGTCCTGCCTGCGAGGATGAATCGAGGTATGGGGTTGCAGAACCTCAGTATTGTTGTATGGACAGAGATATTTTCTACTATCCATCAGGCAGGTGCAGAGATAGCATATCTCGCTTTGACGGGCATGAAATATATTACTGGGAAGACTTTTACGGATCCGTTTCCTCAAATGGATGCGGATGTTATGACTCGGATGGAGACGATCTTTTTGAAAGGGGTACTGTGTATGTTGAGAATGCCGAAAGTGGTTGTGAATTAGAAGAAGGCCCACCTGGCAGACCTGATCGTCTGGAATGTTCTTCTGGAAGTAATTGTGAACAATTCAGTGATAGATGTGTAAATTCAACACATATTCGGGAATATTACTGTAGTGCTGACGGTGTGAATAGCCGAATTGTTAAATGTCCCTATGAGACTTGTTCCCGGTTATTGGGTAAATGTATATGTCCTGATACAGACGGAGGATGGAATTATTACACCAGAGGGACGGTTTTGGGACACAATGATTCCTGTTCATCTCCTACAACTTTGCAAGAATACTCATGTGGTTTGGATTCGAACGGAAACTTCATTGCAGCTGTGAGAAGTGTGCCCTGCCCGTATGGTTGCGAAAATGGTGCCTGTGTTTGCCAGGATTCGGATGGAGGATGGAATTACGATGAGAGAGGGAGGATAGGACTCTATGTAGATTACTGTATTGACGATCAAACACTAATAGAATATTTTGCACAGCCAGTAGGAGGGGTTGAAGGTGGAAATTGTAGTATAGCGAATAGGACATACACATGTGATGGTCTCTGCCAGAATGGCAGGTGTTTACCTCCAACCTGTAATGATGGGGTAAAGAGCAGATACGAAGAGGATGTAGATTGTGGTGGAGTATGTGATATTCCTTGTGACTTATGTAGTGCCGAAGAATTGCCAGATGTTTTTGACTGGAGAAACTGGAAAGGTGAAAACTGGGTAACTACTGCTAAGGATCAGGGAACTTGTGGTTCTTGCTGGGCTTTTTCTATGATTGGGGCTATTGAGGCTAAATACAACATCGAAAACCCCGAGGCTTTTAGAGATGGTATACTTGATTATGGGCCATATACTGATGAGCTAGATCTTTCAGAACAAAATCTCTAGGGTGCTTACAAAATTACCAACAAAATACCAATTCTAACATCTCAATACTCTAAATAACAAACCCATATAACTCCCTACAAAAAGATACATAGCCA
>MTMJ01000018.1 GCA_002010045.1 Archaeoglobus sp. JdFR-22
TCAATGTCCTTTTGATTGGGATGGTTGTAGCTGTTGGTATAAGAGAAAAGAGAGTCTTGCAGAGGTTGGCTGAGATGTGAGTTGGCAAGTACCTTAAATGTATAATCCATAGTTCGAACTCAAAGAATTAGCTGATGAGCTTGTGTGAAAATTCGCAGCTTAACAAAATGACTTGCTATCACTGAGGTCATTATTCCAGAGGATATGATCATGAAGAATATAGAGAGTTGATATACTGCTGCAGTTACTGGAGAGATTCCAGCCATTAACATCCCTGTCATAGCCCCTGGAATAAATATTACTCCAAGTGTTCGCAGGTTGTCAATGGTTGGAATAAGGCTCCATCTTATTGCAATTCTCTCGTATTCTCTGACTGTAAAATCAGAAGTTGCACCCAAAGCGAGCTTTGCTTCTATTTTGTCTTTGTTATTCTTGATTTCGCTCAGAAGTCTTGTCAGTGTGAGAGAACATATGTTCATTGAATTTCCAAAAGCCATTCCTGAAAGAGGAATTATAAATTCTGGTTCAGTCGGGATAACACCGAGCACAACTAAGGTCGAAAGAGAGAATAATGCACCTGCTGTTATGCTTGGCGTGGTTATTACAATTGGTTTCACAACAGCTACTCCAGCTCCAACCCTTCTTGCGGAGGTGTACCCGGCAAGCAAAATCATTAAAGTAATTATGGGTACTGCAAAACCATACCAGATTTCTGAAAGAAAAACGTACGTAAGCAGAGCGGAAAGAAGCATGAGCTGAAGAAAGCCTCGTAATGCTGCAGAGGAAAAATCTCTCGCAACTCCAATCTCCTTTAAATATGAAACAACCACGATAACTATGGCAAGCGAAGAAGCCAGAACCAGTTTTACCATAATGTCCACATTGAGGCTCAAGTTTATGGAGTCAAACATAAACTTTCCCCCATTCTATTCTTTCAGACTTATCTGTAACGATAATTCTTCCTTTCTGCATTACAGCAATTCTGTTTCCAACCCTCTTTGCCTGAGAAACGTCATGAGTGACCCATATAACTGTCAATGCTCTGGATTTAACGAGTTTCAGAATGAGATTCTCAATCACTCCCCCACTTTTAGGGTCTAAGAATGAGGTTGGCTCGTCCAAAAGCATTACCTTCGGTTTTAAAATTAAAGCTCTGGCAAGAGCGACTCTCTGCTGCTCGCCACCACTCAAGCTGTTGGCATCGCTGGAAAGAAATTCTTGAACTCCAACCTCCCTTGCTATCCTTTCAACTTCTTCCGTTTCATAAGCCAAATCCTTATTCTTTGAAATTCTCAATCCATAGGAGATATTCTCTCCAACATTTCCCTCAAACATTACTGGAGTTTGAAAAACAAGTCCTACAATCTTTCTGAGCTCAACGGGATTGTATTTTCTCACAGAAACTCCATTAACTTTGATGTCGCCTCCATCAACCTCGATCAGGCGATTTATACACCTGAGCAGTGTTGATTTACCGCTTCCCGAATGCCCTACAATTGCCACAATCTCTCCCTTCTCCACACTCAGGTTGATACCTTTGAGGATTTCTCTACTTCCCAATCTTTTTCTGATGTTGGAAATTTCAATCATTTGCATACTTGATTCTATTTTAGCCTTTTTGAAGTTAATCTTTTTACTGCAAAAAGTTAACAAATTAATACACTAACTTTAAATATTCTAACATCTGAAATATTTTTAGCCAGAGTAGAATTAAATAATACTCTGGAGGATTCGGTAGGGAGGTGACTTCGATGGTTTCAAAAAAGGATGTTCTTGATTTTATCAGAAAGAAATGTGTTGATGAGGGTCTTGATGCCAAACCCCGCATTTACGAGCTTGCAAGAGATTTAAAAGCAGACAAAGATGAAATTATTGAGATTGTGAAGAAACTTGAAGCTGAAGGTATAGTGAAGTATGTCTCAGATGTTCCGAGTGAATCTCACATCTGCCCGGTTGACCTCGATTATATCATGAAGCAAACTGCTTACGAGAAATGACCCTCATCAACTATTATTTGCGTTGAGAATTCTATTGAAAGACCTTGCCCTTGAAATATCAGTAATTTACTATAGATTTTAGAGAAAACAATACTTTATATCAGTTTTAATTTTTCCAAAAATTATAAGTTAACTTCTGCCTTTTCAAAGATATGGAAAAGAATACGATTTATATTGTTGTGGGCTTGCTTGCAGGAGTTATAATAGGTCTCTTTATAACCTATTCCCTGCTTACTCCACAGTACTATCAGTACTATGGTTATCCGATGGGGCCGATGATGCACTATCCTATGCAGTATCCTTCAGATACCAGCAGATATCCGCAGTATGGCCAGAGCAGGTATTATCCTCCGGGATGCTGTCAGGGTCCAACAAACTTCACAAGCAATGGGGAGAGCATTTACTTCACAGGCATAAATGAGAATGGCGAAAGGATTCCCTTCACTGGCGGCCCCTACTGGCTGCTCAATCATGGTGGAAGCTGTGTAAACTGCCATGGAAGGGATGGGAAGGGAGGAATAATTCCGATGATGTGCAATGTTCAAACACCTGATATAAGGTATTCTGCACTAACTGGGGGAGAACACGGACATGCTTTCACGGATGAAGATATCAAAAATGCTATTGTCAAGGGAATAGATGATGGAGATCAGCTTGACTGGTGCATGCCGAGATGGCAGATGAGCAATAAGGATCTGAGTGATACGATTGAGTATCTGAAAGTGCTTCAGTGATTCCAAAATATTGACAGAGATATGGAGAAGTACTGAAAGGTCTGAAGACAAAGAAATCTAAAAATTTATATACTAATATGAACATTTGTTCATATGAACAATATTTGTGAAATTAAACATTCCAATGAAGAAGCTGTTCTTGAAGTAAAATCGAAGATGCCAGACAGTGAAATTATCGAGAAAACAGCAGAGTGCTTCAAAATTCTTGGTGATATAACCCGTATGAAAATACTCGTTGCAATTTCTCAGAGAGAGTTATGCGTTTGCGACCTCTCGGCATTGCTCAGAATGAGTCAATCTGCAATATCCCACCAGCTGAGAATACTGAGAAACACAAATCTAGTAAGATTTAGAAGAGAAGGTAAATCGGTCTACTATTCGCTTGCTGATCAGCATGTCTTAAAGTTAATTGAGATGGGTATTGAGCATGCAAAGGAATAAGAGCTGTTCTGCCTGCACTACAGCTCCATTCAAAGAAAGTATTAAAGAGACTTCATTCTGGAGACAGAAAGAGATTCTAAAAATATTTTCTGCAGGTGTTGTACTGCTTGCAGGTCTGTATCTTGAGTTTTTAACTGAATACCGCTTTTTCGCTCAAATTTTATTCATAATAGTTGTTCTGATTGCGGGTTATGAAATCATTAAGAATGGCATCCTTTCTTTACTTAAAGGAAGGTTTAACATCAATTTCCTGATAACTCTTGCTGCGACTGGAGCCTTTCTGATAGGGCACGGAGAGGAAGGAGCGGCTGTCATATTCCTGTTTTTTATTGCCGAATTTCTGGAGGAATATGCAGCAGGCAGAGCAAGAAGGTCAATTGCCGCACTTCTGGAGATGGCGCCAGAGACTGCAACGCTAAAAAAGAATGGTAAAGAACTGGTAATTCCTGTTGAGGAGATTAATATTGGCGATATAATTATTGTAAAGCCAGGAGACAGGATACCTCTTGATGGTGTGGTTGTTGAAGGAAGATCTTATGTAAATCAGGCACCGATAACCGGAGAAAGCATACCTGTTCTGAAGGAAGAGAACAGCGATGTCTTTGCAGGAACAATAAACGAAGAAGGTTATCTGGAGATAAAAGTCACTAAAAAGTCTGATGAGACAATGTTATCCAAAATTACAAAGCTGGTTATGGAGGCACAAGCGCAAAAGTCGAAGACTGAAGCATTCATTGACAGGTTTGCCAGATATTATACTCCTGCAGTCATATTCCTTGCTGCCCTTACTGTTGCGATTCCTACATTTGCTGGATATTCCTTTGAGGTGTGGCTCTATAGAGGATTGGTTCTGCTGGTGATTTCCTGTCCATGTGCTCTTGCAATATCCACACCTGTTTCCATGGTATCTGCGATAACTTCGGCCTCAAGACATGGTGTTCTGATTAAAGGCAGAATATACGTTGAAGAAATCAGAAACGTGAAGGCATTGGTCTTTGATAAAACAGGAACTCTCACAGAAGGAAAATTGGAGGTTACGGATGTCATTGCTCTGAACGGGAATACTGAAGTGCTAGAGATAGCAGCATCACTGGAATCAAAATCTAAACATCCAATTGCACAGGCTATAGTCAGAAAAGCAGAAGAAAACAAAGTAAGGATAAAAAATATCTCTCAATTTGAGTCCATCGCAGGAAAAGGATTGCGTGGAGAGATAAATGGAAGTGTTTTCTATGTCGGCAATAGGGAACTTATCAGGGATGGTTCACCTGTTGTAGAGAAGCTTGAAAGAGAGGGAAAAACAGTTATTTTGGTTGCAAAAGAAAATCAGGTAATTGGTGTCATTGCATTAAGAGATAAAATTAGAAAAGAATCTTTTGAGTTAATCAGGAAGCTGAAAAAGAGGAATATTAGAACGATAATGCTAACAGGCGACAATCATAGAGTAGCGGAAGCAATTGCAAAGGAGCTTGGAATTGATGAGTTCTATGCAAATCTTTTACCTGAAGATAAAAGCGAAAAAATTGAAATGCTTCTGGAAAAATATGGACATGTAGCTATGGTCGGAGATGGTGTGAATGACGCTCCAGCTCTGGCTAAAGCTCATGTTGGAATTGCTATGGGAGCAATTGGCTCTGATGTTGCTATAGAAACTGCAGATATTGCATTGATGCAGGATGACCTCTCAAAAGTAGATTATCTGATTGCTTTGAGCAACAAAACGATGTCTGTGGTAAACCAGAATGTGCTTGCCTCAATCCTGATTAAGGGCTCTTTTGCTATCCTTACTTTTCCCGGCATTGTTACTCTGTGGTTGGCCGTTGCAGTTGGAGATATGGGATTGAGCTTGGCAGTTATCCTGAACGCATTAAGAATTGGAAGAGTAAATTGACTAAATACCCACTGTAAAATTACAAAACATATTTATACTAAATTTAACAATGTTAATTAATAGGGAATGAATCAAATACGATACGGAGAATTCCAGTTGCACTTGATAGTGAGAGCTATAAAATCCTAAACAATTTAGCTGAAGTAAGAAATACGAACCGTATCAGATATCGTAAGATCTGCAATAAGCTTGTACAATGAATTAAACGAAACAGAACACTTAGATATATAAGCTTATTATAGTATTTGACATAACTTACTTAACCAAAATTCAAAAATTCCTTAACCCACTTCTCCGCAAAACTGATTCTCTGAGCTAGCTGGTAAAAACTACT
>MTMJ01000129.1 GCA_002010045.1 Archaeoglobus sp. JdFR-22
CGTTGCACTCGTCACCCCCGCACAGGATTTATGACCTTTTTTCATCTTGTTAAGGTAGTACCTGAGTACTGCCTTTCTGATGCAACGAGAGCGTTGCACTCTAAACATAACAACAAAATGGTTAATTAAACCTTGTGGTATTTTACCAAGGAGGACGTAAAAATCAGTATTTGAGGACAGGTCTAAGTTTGTCAATTATTTCCGACCTGTTAACTTCCTGAACTTTTACTTTCGACTTTCTTCTCCCACGGGCATAATGCTTTGCTTCCACAACCACCATACAATACTTCGGGCACCTCCCATTCTCAAGAACATTTGAATAGTAACAGACCTCATAATTGTCGCATTCAATGGTTTTTGCTTCCATATTTTCATTAATAGCAATGATTGCTTTAATGCGCGGAAGAATCACCCTGAAATACCTGTCATTACCATGCATAGTAAATTTTCCTTGATTTAAATTTTAATAAACTTTTGGAAAATATTATGATTATGAGATTAAACTATGGAATTAACTAAACTGTAATTTCAATCAGATATACAGTTCAGGCTCTTTGAAAATGTCCTTCATCTGTATTATCGCTTTTTCAGCCCTCTCGAGATAACCATCTATTGTATTTTTTATTTCAATCCATTCGTCCTCATCAACATCTATTTGCTGGATGAGAGAACCTCTTTGCGTTTTATACTTCACAGTAATATTTATTTTTGCAAGAGGAGATTCCCTGTCCTTGATTATATTCAGGGCAATCTCATTCTCATTCAATTTCAAATTTTTTTTCAGGACAATCTGGTAGTTCTCATCCATACTATCTCTATCCCTCTCATCCATACTATCCATATGTTAATAATAACTATTACCATATAACTATTTAAAGATTTCTCTCAGCAAAAAATATATGATTGCCTTCTAATAATTGATTTATTTAATTAAAAATTGAATATAAAATCTTCAATCCTGTCAGATTTTCTGATAACATCAATTTGAGACAGAACAAGCTTCCGGGCTCCTTTCATATCGGATTTTTTGATTACAATACCACCATCTATGTATTTATCAATAACAGGTTCTTTTCCATCTACTTTATCACCAAACAATCTTACCTCATCCATGAGGGTTTTTTTATCTCTGAAAACCTGTTTCATGCCCCCCTTCTTTCCTCTTTTAGCAACAGGTTTCCCTTCTTTCTCTACAATATCAAGAGCAAAATCAACAGGTTTCGCAGCCGAAATGAATGTTCCGACCCCAAAAGCATCCACAATGTCATTTAGATTATAAACGTCATCGATATCAAGTCCCCCACTTAAGACGATTCTTACATCCTCTCTGCCCCTTATGTAAAGCTCCCACTTTATCTCCTCAATAATCTTTCTTATATTTCCCCTTCTCGAATCCGGTGTGTCAATCCTCACACCATTCACTCTTCGAGCATTCTCAACTGCCATAATTGCTTCAGTTTTCTCATCGAAGTACGTATCAACAAGCATGGTTCTCGGAACACCCTCATCAACCACTTCATCAAAAGCATTCCAGGCATCAATTTGACTCCCGAAAGAGATTATCAGAGAGTGTGGCATCGTTCCGATACTGTCTATGTCAAGGTATTTTTCAGCAGCAAAATTACTCACACCGTCGACACCTCCTATATAAGCTGCCCTCTCCAGCATAGCAGATAACGACGGGTGCTGCCTCCTTGTCCCAAATGAGAATACTTTCTTATCTCCCGCAGCAAGCTTTGCCCTGAATGCATTTGTCGCAACACCACTTGCATGGCATATAAAACCGAGTAGAGGTGTCTCAAACTTTGCGAAGTCGAGATACCTGCCGACAATGGTAATCACAGGCTCATGGGGGAAAAACAGTGTTCCTTCCGGCATTGCATAAAGATTAACCGGGATTCCATCCATTAACTTCAATACATCATCCAGTCCAGCGAAAATCCCCCATCTTGATGTGGTAACTTCCGCAACAACAACAGGATTAACACCCTTTTCTCTGAGAATTCTCTCAGTCCAGACGAAATACTTGTCAGTTGTCAACCCCCTCTTTATATCCTCTTCACAGACTATTAAAAAGCTCATTCCTCACACCTGCAAGGTTTTTTCCCACACTTCATACAGTTACCCGGGTATTTTTTGGTAATTTCCTCCTCGATATTAACGTCATAAAGATTTGCTATGGAGAATGTCCATGCAATTACATCCGCAACCTCCTCTCCAATGCTTTCACCTTTCCTCACCGCTTCCGCCAGTTCTCCAACCTCCTCGATTAACCAGAGCATCGTTTTATCCACACCTCTTTTTGAATCCCGATCATAATATATATCGAAAATCATTTCCTGAAAGTCTTTTATTCTCATAAAACCCCTTTCAATATCTTATTTTAAAGTCGGAGAATTCACCCGCTGCATTTTTTTTGGATATTTCAGTATTTTTTACGACTGCAAATTGAGGTCCATGTCTGACAGTTGAAATAAATTTTTCAATCTGTTCGTCAGTTCCCTCGGCAACAATAAATACTCTTCCATCCTTTAAATTCATAACATACCCTGAAACACCGATTTCCTTCGCCATCCTTCTCGTAAAATATCGAAATCCAACTCCCTGAACTACCCCACTGACCAATATTTCTACCCTCAACATCATTTCTTTGACATGGTTTGGTGTAATAAATCTTATCCAGCGCATGTGTTACTCGAGAAGTTAGAAAGCGGGAGCTTTAAATAGGTTCCATATTATAATTTAAAATTTCAGAATCGAATTCTTTAAGATATAATAAGATTATTTAAAGAGGCGTAGAAATAAAAATTATGAGAAGTGCGAGAATAAATATCCTTAAAATCTCTGTTAGACAATCTTTTTTTATATAGTATAGAAAAACTTATTAACTAATATATAAGACGAGTGCTATGAACAAAGTTGTTCACATTATGCCGGTTGGGTTAAAAAAAGACAGACTTTTGGAGAGCATTCGACAGAGTGGATACCCCATTCAGAAAGTATATCTCGTACTGGGAAAGGATAAAAAACTGAGTGGGGAGGAAGAGACCTATAGAATCGCAGATGAAATCGAGAAAACACTCAGTGTTCTCGTAGAGGTTGAAAAGATATATGTCAGCAAGCTGGATGTCTACGCAGCAGCACTTGAGATTCTCTCAGCAGTAAAGAAGGAGATTGTTGAAGGAAATGAAATTCTTATCAACGCAAGTGATTCTCCGAGAACACTATGTATTGCCAGTTACATCTCTGCTCAGCTTTCAGGAAGCAGGATATACATTGCGATGCCACTGTATGACAATGGAAATGAGGTAGGAATATCGAATGTAATCGAAATCCCAATTCCACCGTTGAAAAGGATTAGTAACGATAAACTGACGGTCGTAAAGACTGTTCAGGAACAGGGTGGAGAGGTGGAGTCGATTAACAAATTAATTGACTTATTTGAAGGTAAAACAGACAATCAGAAGAAGTACATGGCACAGAGAGCAAGAATGAGTTATCATCTCAAAGGACTGGAAGAAGACGGTCTTGTCGAGATGCACAGAGAAGGCAAGAATGTTAAAATTAAATTAACCGAACTTGGGAAGGCTTACGCCCTGATGGCTTATTAATAAGTTAGATTTCGTTTACTTGATAAATAGTAAACTGTGGATTGTAGCCATCAATATGAGCGTTAGCTATATTCCCGGATGATTCAGAGAGACTATACTTAGCATGTAGTGGAACTCTAAAGCCTTCTTCCAGCCACACGTAAAGGAATTCCCGAAACAAAATCCGGGTATTTCAGACGGAGAATAGTAATATAAAAATAAAAAAGAAAACAGATTTAGTCTTCGTCTCCTCCGAGGTCGCCCTCTGGCCCACCTGATGGGCCGCCCGATTCGAGACCTTTTCCTGCTATCACATCATCTATTCTCAAAATCATTATTGCAGCTTCTGTTGCACCACTCATTGCCTGCTTCTTTACCCTGAGTGGCTCAAGAACTCCAAGCTCGGTCATGTCCTGAATCTCGTTCTTAAAGACGTTTATGCCTGCAGTAACTTTTCCTTCCTCATGTGCTCTCTTCAAATCTACAAGGGCATCGATTGGGTCAAATCCGGCATTCTCAGCCAGAGATCTCGGAATAACCTCTAAAGCATCGGCAAAAGCTTCGGCTGCAAGCTGTTCTCGCCCTCCAAGACTGGGTGCCCACTGCCTTATTTTCAGCGATGCTTCAATCTCAGGAGCTGCACCACCTGCTACGACCTTTCCACTCTCGACAGCAGCTTTTACGACCTTTATTGCATCGTTAAGTGATCTCTCAACCTCATCTACCACATGCTCAGTCCCACCTCTGACAAGGATTGTAACAGCCTTTGGATTCTTGCATTCGCGGATGAACAGCATTTCATCCTCGCCAACCTTATTCTCTTCAACAAGTGCAGCGCTTCCGAGGTCTTCAGGCTTGACATCCCTCATATCTGTAATTATCTTTGCACCGGTAGCTTTTGCAAGCTTCTCAATATCACTCTGTTTAACCCTGCGGGCTGCCATAACTCCTGCCTTTGAGAGATAGTACTGTGCGAGGTCATCAATCCCCTTCTGGCATATCACAACATTTGCACCTGCTTCAACAATTTTGTTCACCATGTCTTTAATCATCTTTTCTTCCTGTTCGATGAATTTCTGGAGCATCTCCGGGTCGGTAATTCTGATTTCAGCATCCGTCTCAGTCTCTTTGACTTCAAGTGCAGTCTTCAGAAGGGCTATCTTCGCATCCTTTACTTTCTTCGGCATTGAGGCATGTACAACATCCTTGTCAATCACAATTCCATCAACAAGCTCTGTTTCTTCTATACTTCCACCCTGCATTTTTTCGAGCTTGATGTCGTCTTCCTCAACACTATATCCTGTCTCATTTTTCTCTGCAACTTTCCTTACAGCTTTCACAACTATTTCTGCAAGACGTCCTACTGCATACTCAGAATGCTTACCTGTTATCGCAGTTGCTGCTATCTTTTTGAGAGTCTCCTCGTCTTCCACATCAATATCAGTTGAAATACTCTCAATAACCTCCATCGCCTTCTCAGCGGCAAGTCTGTAACCTTTCGAGACAATTGTCGGATGAATATCCTGATCCAGCAATTCTTCAGCTCTCTTCAGCAGTTCACCTGCAATAACAACAGCAGTTGTTGTGCCATCCCCTACCTCATTGTCCTGTGT
>MTMJ01000057.1 GCA_002010045.1 Archaeoglobus sp. JdFR-22
TGATACTGTGAACGGAGTTATACACAGGCTTGAGAACCCTCCGATTAACGTTCCTCGACCGATGATTGAAGCACTTGATATTATAAGCATCCAGTCACAGACCTACATTGGAAAGAAGAAGGTCAGGAGAAACATTGAGATTGCGGAGATTATTGGTCTCGACCCGTATTCGAAGATGATAAGAACTTCAACAGTCTTTAACTGGGATAGTGTTCGAGACAACCACGTCAATATCGGAAACTCAAAAGCACTTGAGGACATTAAGACTTCAAGAGGCTGGAGGGCTGCTGACCTCAAGAATGAACTGAAGCAGAGGAAGAGGATAATAGAGTTCATGGTCAAGAACGATATTAAAGACGCTAAAAGTGTCACAAACATTATTCACACGTATCAGGTCGACCCGCAGAAGATTCTTGAAAGAATGAATATTACGGAGCAGGTGGTCAGATGATTAAAGAAGCCAATATTTTTTCTTATTTTGGATATAAAATTTTTGGGGAGAGTATACGAAAAAATGCGTCAAAATATTACGAACTTGAGAAATCTCTGATGCAGGCAATGATTTCAATGCCACCTGAGATGTACATTGCAACTGCGAGAATGGTCTCCTTAGTTTTTGCCATATCCGGGGCGATTATCGGACTGTTTCTTTCTGTTATGGTGATTTATTTTGTTGGACTACCCAAAACATTATTTCCGATAAGTTTTCCTGAGCCGTTTTACAGTTTCTGGATGAGCTATCGGCACTTTTTTATTGGTGGGGCAATATGTGCGGTGATAACTTTAATTCTGTACTTTATTGGCCATTTTATGTTTATACTGTATCCTTCAACAGTTATAAGTGACAGAAAAAGCAAGATAGACAAGGCTTTACCTCATGCAATTACATACATGTATTCGCTGAGCCTTGGAGGGATGGATTTAATTCAGATATTCAAATCCCTCGCAGGTTACCCCGAAGTTTACAGTGAAGTCTCAAAAGAGGCTGCAAGAATTATAAGGGACATGGATTTGCTTGGTAAAGACCTCAGAACAGCCCTGTCTGATGCAGTTGAATTGAGCCCTTCTGAGAACTTCAAGGAATTTCTGCATGGTCTTATCACTATTATCGATAGTGGAGGGGATATCACCAAGTACTTCGAGAACCGGGGTGAATTCTATCTTGAGAGATCAAGACAGGATCAGAAGAATTTTCTTGAGTTTCTCGGGTTGATGGCGGAAAGTTACATCACAGCTTTTGTCGCAGGTCCCCTGTTTCTGATAATTATCCAGACGGTCATGATTGTTATGGGTCAGGGAAGCGGAACGTCGCTCTATGCGGTTATTTACGGTGTCATACCCATTGGTTCATTCTTCTTTGCAATGATCATTAAATTGCTTGCTCCAACTGGAACCGGTAAACCACCTGAGCTTAAGGTATCAGAGAAAGGAAGAAGACCGGAAAACGAACACTCAAAGTTTATTGAGGGAAAAATAAAAAGCTGGGGAAGGAGAAAAACAATTTACAATCCGCTTAAACCGATTAAGAGGAATCCATTTTACGTCTTTGTTCTCTCAATTCCCCTGGGTATAGGTTTCTTTGTGTATGGTCTGATCAGGAATCCATACGTTCCTTCCATGGATACAATGAGATGGATTTTCATGATAGACGACTACCTTTTTATATCATTCTTTATTGTCTTTGCACCATTTGTTATCTTCCATGAGGCAGGTAAAAAGAAAATTAACCGTACACTCAGGTTAACTCCAATTTTCCTCAGTAAATTAGCCTCTGCAAACGAGAGCGGCATGTCCATCTATAGAGCTATAACCATGATAGCAAGGACTGACACAACCCCTCTGAAGAAGGAGATAATAAAAATAAAATCTGACCTTGACTGGGGAATAAGTCTGAATAATGCCCTGATAAGATTTGCAAACCGATTGAGAGTTTTTGAACTATCAAGGACGATAACACTCCTTAACGAGGCACTGAAATCAACCGGTAATGTGACGGAAGTTCTGATGATTTCTGCGAAAGACACGAGCAACGCTGAATTGTTGAGAAGAGAGCGACTATCAAACATGTTTATGTACGTAATAATAATCTACATTGCATTCTTTGTGTTCATTGGTATAGTTTATATAATCTCCACCACTTTTCTCTCAACTCTTGCAGAGAGCGCTCAGGAAGCAGCAGAAAGCGGTGCAAGCATATCTATGCTCCAGACCATTGATACTGAGACTTACAACAACATCTTCATGCACGCAGCGGTATTTCAGGGGATTTTTGCAGGTCTCGTTGCCGGAGTAATGGGTGAAGGGAGTCTTTCTTCGGGAATAAAGCATTCACTGCTCATGCTCACAATGGCTTATATCCTGTTCAATGTCTTCATCTAACCGAAGCTAAAAAACAGATTCTGAAAATCTATGATGGGATAAAAATCAATAGGATTTTGAAATCTTACTCCGATGAATGATTCTGATTACGATAAGGCTTACTTCAAAGAATATAATCATCGGGAACGCAATTATTGCCTGTGTAAAAACATCAGGTGGTGTTATTGTAGCACCGAGAACAAAAAAACCGACATAGAGGTGTCTTCTGTAATACTTGAGAGTACCATACTCAACGAGTCCATTACCAACAAGGAAGGTCATAATGAGAGGCATCTGAAAGATTATTCCAAAAATAGTGAGCATTAAAACAGCAAAATTGATGAACTCTGCAATTGAGTAATATGCGAGAACTCCCTGGCTGGCAGCCATCTGGTAGAGATACTGGAGGAAAAACCTGAGAATGTAATATCCGTAAACTATACCGGAACTGAACAATATCACAGAAGTAATCGCATACCTGAAAGCAGTGCCCTTCTTCACATCCACATTGTCGAGGATGCCTGTTCTGTCCTTTAACGCTCTGTAAGCGAGGATTATTGTGTATGGTAGTGCTGCGGCAAATCCGAAGATTAAAGATATCTTCAGCTTGAGAATCATCCCTTCAAGAGGTCGTGTGTAGATAATCTCCGCACCCTTGGGCAGTAAATCCTCGATAATCTGGGTTATTATCGGGTCAGCAAAAAGCACAAAGAAAATTGCCCACACCACCGCAACTATTGCTATAATCTTTATTAGCCTAATCCTTAATGCTACCAGGATTTCAGCAGCTTCGCTTGCCGTAAAATCTGCCATTAAAACTCATTTATTGACTTATATATTTAAAACTTGGTGTCGGTTACATGATAAAATTGACCAAAGTTTTAAATTCAAACAAACAGTATCTCTATAAATCGATAAGCCGCCGTGGCTTAGATGGCAGAGCGGGTGATTCGTATCGCATGCGGAAAATCACCAGGTCGCGGGTTCAAATCCCGCCGGCGGCTTATGGAGAAAGTTCAAAGCCATTTGCCCTGTTATGACCTGCTAATTTAGTAGCTTCCTGTCATTCTTTTGCTTTTTCTGGACTGATACGATTCTTAATCATATGATAAGTCTTTATTTCCTCTCTTCTCATCCTATCAAGCTCCCTTCTAATTCTTTTTACCTGCTCATTGATAATTTCAATAACTCTTTTTTCTCCGATCTCGTTTGTTAGTTCGAGAGAGCCCATTATAACAGCCAGAGGATTTCTCAATCGATCCGACGTCTTATCAAACTGTACAAGATTTGTTACAAGCTGTTCGATTGTTAATCTTTCACGTTCTTCGACTTCATATGCACTTAAAGCAAAGGCAATATTTTTAGCAATTCTTTCAAGCAGTAGTACCTCATCCTCACTGAACCTTGAGTATGAATGAAATGCCAGTACTCCATAGTTTTGGTCATGGATGTTGAGCGGTAACGATAAAACAAACTTGCGAGGCTGAATTTTACATTTTCCACATGATACACTTTCGTTGTTTATACTTACAGTATCCCCTTTGGCAGCTTTCTGGATAGCAGGACAGTATTCGATAATTTTGTTAATAAAGTCAATGTCAATACCCTCTGATTCCACTGGAATTAATTTCTCGCCTTTTTTAAGAGACACGAATGCAGCATCGTATATTAATCCGAGTTCTCTACAGACTGTTTTAAGAACCGTTTCAGGTTTTTTCTCCCTTGCTACGACTTCATTGATCTCTGATACGGCTTTTAGAAGATTGTTTATTTTTTTAATAAATGTAATGTCGATAAGAGATGCCACGCTCTTCTTTGTTCCGGGTATAATATCAATAGTGATAAATATGTTTTTAGTATTCCCAAGCCTATCTATAAATCTGAACTCATACTTTTTTGGAACATCTTCACTCCTTCTCCTTGCATAATGGTAATTTTTCATTCTTTCAAGGTCGTCAGGGTGGACAAATTGCGTCCAGCTCATCTTTCCCTCTATTTCCACCTTGGAGTAGCCTGAAAGCCTCTCAAATTCTTCATTTACGAGAGAAATAGTAGTATCTTCTTCAACAACAGTCATTGCAGTCCCCGTATACTCAAATGTTGTTCGATATTTTTTCTCATTTTCTTCCAGTTTCTTTTCTGTTAATCCTCTTTGGATGGCTGAACCTAAAATTCCTGCTACTGCCTTGAGTGCATTTATCTCTGTAAGAGACCATTCCCGCTCATTCAAACATTCATCAAAACCAATAATTCCCCACCAGCTGTGATTGACAGAGATTGGAACTATCAATATAGACTTGATGTCCTGACTCGATAAAACCTTCTGCTCAACTTCTGGAAACTCTCTGATATGTCCGTAAACTACTTCACCTCTATTCAAAAGCTCTAACCATCTCGCAAAATCTTCAGTTAAGGGGAAATTTTGAAGTTCAGGATTATCTATCTGCGGAGTGATGCCCTTCATTACCCACTCGTACCGCCGACTTGTCAGAAGGGTACCATCGTTAGCTCTGTGTTTTTCAGAGATATAAACCCGACTCACACCTGTAACCTTTCCTATATATTCAATGATTCTCTGTATACTCTCTTCCCAGGTGGTTTCTATGAGCAACTTGGCGGAAAAACTGACAGCCTCAAGGATTGCATCACATTGGCGTGGTATATTCGCCATATCAGATATTTCCAACAAGCTTCTCAATATCCAGCCAGATAATCAGCTCTACCTTGCCATCAATCTCGTCCTTTATTATTCCCTTTGCATACTCTCCAAGCTCAACATTCCTGT
>MTMJ01000103.1 GCA_002010045.1 Archaeoglobus sp. JdFR-22
TATTTTCTAAAAGCACGTTTTGGGAGTTGTTAGATGAAAATATTGGATTGTTATCGTGGTTGTTTGGTATTATTCTGAAAGGTGATATTAGTAGACCCTAGGAGTGTATGAGCAGCAGGAATGGGAGATGTAAGGCTGGAGAGATAAGAATTGGATATGCTGGCTGTCTGTCGGTAAGGAAGCCATTTCCAGCAGAGGCATAAGTCATTATTCAAAAACCTTCAGTCTCATGCCATCCACGAAGTCTTAGCTCCATTATTCAGTGTAAATTTTAGCTTATAGCAAACAACAATAGCAAATATTATAATGTAAATAATCGCAGACTGAATATGGGGGAACTGAAGGTATTAATTGTCTTTCTTGTGACTATACAGCTATTCATCAAACTAATCCATACTGCCTTAACGAATTTTAACCTCTTTGTAATTATCCTCTTCTCACTCCCGCTTATTTATGCTGTATCTTGGTATAGGAAATCTGAAAAGGATCTCAACAAGAAAAAATTTGTAAAATATCTAATTTTAGTGTATCCCTTCATAATTCTGTTAGAAGTCCTGATGTATACTTTTTGGAAATACGGATACATAAGTTCAGCCATTCCGGAAACTGCGACTTTCTTCTACATTAACTTCACCGTCTGGAGTGCTGTATTGATATTTGCCGTCTCAACATTATATACTCAAAGAGGGAAAAGAAAGGATCTAAGTCAATGAGCACTCGGAAACTGATATTTAGCTGAAAGTGCTGTTCCAGTTTTATTTAAGGTTTAGAGTCGGCTCTTCAGCCGTAGCTGTGCAAAAAGAATGGAGATGCAGGTGCAATCCGTTATGCTGTTTATTTAAGTGGAGATGGATTGTATCTGTATCGGTCTAATTCGGAGACTCAAGAACAAGTGTGTTATTAATTAACGATCTATCCTGCATACCATCATCCATAATTCTGAGTTTAATCCTGATCTATCTGTTACCACCCGAGATCAAAGATACTCTCACCCTGAAACACCATGATTTTTCCTTATCCAGCTGGTTTACCCTCTACACATACCATTTCGTTCACTCTGAGCCATGCACTTACTCGGAAACCTGATTACCTTTTCAATCGTTTACTGGCTTTTAGCTTACCTGGTCCAGAGAGGTGGGGAAGTAAAAACGTTCAGCATAATGTTTTTGATTGTTTTCCTTGTTATTGCCCCTCTTCTGGGTATCATCACAATACAATTTTTCAATCTTCCGTATAGGAGAAGTCTGGGTTTTTCTGGAATGGTAATGGCTTTCACAGGTCTAATACCCTATTTTTCCTTCAGGCTTCTTGCAAGAGAGCTTGGGATTAGTATACGAGCCTCCAGTATTCACTTAATGTTTCTGTTGATCGTGTACGGCATTGCTGTGTTTTACATTAACACTATAATAGGGATTGTTCTCATTCTGGCAGGAATTGGGACATTAACCTTCTACATTATCAGAACATGTGGGCATAATAGGGAAGATACCAAAGAAATGAGAAAACTTACTAGCCTTGTGTTTTTATCTCTCATGGTTTTTATCCGGGTGGTATCAGTCTGTTTTCCTGAAAATATAAAGACCGGCTCCGGGATCATTAACATCCTAGGCCACTTTCTGGGGCTTTATCTGAGTATGGTTTTTCTCTATTTTCTGGGACTAATGGAAGAATCCCGCGATAAGCTTGCGTGATTTATCTTTCATTCAATATTTCTGCCTTATTTCCTAATCTCCCTGAACAAACTCGACCTCAAGAAGTACAGAAAGATGAAGAACACATAAACAGGAGCGTAAGCAACACCCATTCTATAAGCCAGAATTATCCCGAATCCAATAAAGATGATAAGAAGAACAGGAAACAGAGTGATGCTATCAGACTCAAGCTTGAACCTCCCCATCTGGTTCTCAAACTCTAATTCCTGCAAAAAGTCTAACAACTTCGAATTCCTCAATGCCTTCCTCTCATCTCTTACACCAACATACAGCTTATCGATTCTTCCAGCAAGAACGAGTTCCCTCAAAAAAACAAGGGTTTGTTTCGATGTATTCTCAAAGTTGTCAATTGCAAGATCAACCCTGCAGTCTGACTGAGCTATTGCTTTAAACTTCTCAGCATTCGTTGACAACCCTTTGGTAGGAATACCGGCATAAAGCAGAATGGTCTTCAGGATGTAAGAGGCTGAAGGATACGTTATGTAAATAAACCTGTGCTGAGGTAGCTTTTTCAAAGTCTCTGTATCAGTAATGCAGAGCCTTGCTTTCAGCTCCTCTGATGTATTCTTCCTCTTGATTGGAGTATCAAAAATATCAATGAACTGCTCTCCCCTTTCAGTTATCCTTGCTTTGCCACTTCTCCACTCAACCAGCCCCTGCTTCTTCAGCTTATCCAGTCGCCTGTAGAATGTTGCCCGGCTGTAACTCCATTCTCCTTTCTTGTAAACTTCTACAGGCTTCCTCTCCTTGCAACTTCTTCAACAACTCCGCAATTGATTCTCTTTGCAATTTCGTTGATCAGAGTTGTTTTACCACTTCCCGATGTTCCTGAGATACCCACAAGCATCATCTCACCTCTATTCTGGGGGCAATGAGGTAGGTGATGCTGGTTTTTCGATTGAGATTCTGAGGGGCCGACTTTTATAGAGGTGAAGAAAAGGATTGTAACATCTACCACGTGAATTGAGGGAGGAATAGCAAAAAGAGTATTCGAGTTAGTTTTCCCGGCCGAAATTCTGAAAAGGGTTATGGAGATACTGGACGTTGTATATGTAGACCTCAAAGAGGCTGATGAGAGGATTGCCCGGCTCGCCCTTGAAGTAACAGAAGCTCTAGAAGAAGGAGAGAAAACAGCACCTTTGAATAGTATTACATTATACTGCACCATTTTTTGTAGATCTGGTGCAACATCTACAACATCTTCTCAATATCCTCAAGATCGTAAATGAGGTATCCACCATTTCTCAGCATCTTTTTATCTTCTATCTTCCTTGCTATCACACCGAATGACTCCCTTCTCTCATCGTTGTTCCATCTCACAAGTTTTGCTTTTCGCTCCAAATTCTTAATAATTCCTTTGACATCATTCCTTCTCAGTTCGCTCCACTTGCACTCAAAGAAGGCGATGTCCCTGGTTGGCTCATTCACAGCCACTATGTCAATCTCTTCATCTCTGTGCCACCATCTACCCGCCTTGGTATAGCTGAGGTGGCGGAAAACCTCCCTTCTGACGAAGTTCTCAAACTTCTTCCCGTAATAGGCTGACACTTCATCATCTCTGAAAGTGAAAAACTCCTTCTCAATCTCCTCCCTGTATTTGAAAACAAAGTTGAACCAGAAGTCGAACACGTTATCCTTTATCAGGTATATCCCTTTTCTTGGGTTTCCGAATATGGAGGTCTGCCTCTCTATAAATCCCATGCGAATGAGGTTTTCAAGGTAAGGGTATATCTTCCTGCCCTCCACACCCACAAAATTCGCTATATCTGTTGGCTTTGTGTTGCCATAGGCAATGGCGTTGAGGATTGAAAAGTAACTCTTTAGCTCCTTGAACTCCTGGGAGATTATAAAATATGGCTCCCTATAGAAGTACCCCATTTTGGTGAAGAACTCCCTCTCAAGAAACTTCTTTAAGCTATTGTATTCCGCTGCCTTGAGAAGGTACTCCGGCACACCTCCAATTATAAAATAAAGCTTCATCGCTTCCTGGAAGGAAAAGGAAGCGAACATCTTCGCATGTTTAAAGGCTAGTTCTTCCAGAAGAATATCCCTCGTTCTCCTTCCGTAGAGAGGGGATGCATAGGAGAGCACCATATCGCTCATCAACCCGAGCATGGAGCCGGATAGCACTATAAGAGCAGAGGAGCTTTTAAATACAGTATCCCATAACCTTTGCAGCACGCTCAGTATCTTTTTATCGCTTTTGATCAGGTATGAGAACTCGTCTATTATTAGGTAGAATCTCTCTTCAGGCATATTCTTTGCCAGATACTCAAAAAGCTGAGCCCAGTCTTTAATTTCGAGAGTTCTGAGCAGTGGATCATTTAGAAAGTCTGCGATTTTATCCTTTAACCCGTTTATCTGGATCTGAACAGAAGAATCCTCTGCGATATAAAATATCCCTTTTTTATCTTTTATGAACTCTGTTAAGAGTCTGGTTTTACCTATTCTTCTCCTGCCGTATAGTATTATTAGCCTTCCACCCTCTTTCCTCCACTCCTCTTCAACCAGGGAAATCTCTTCTTCACGATCTATAAATTTACTAATCACAATTAGTACTAAATTGAATTAGTACTTAAAACTTTCTGCTACTATGATCAGGACTTTGCACTTAAACCACATGTATAGTCTTGCTGTAGAATTCGTTAAAATTGTTGAAGATGGCACAGTGGAATGCTCACTCTTATTTTTTCTCAGAAGAGGTATTTAAGAGGTTAAACTTTGTTAGTGCGTTTAACCCACTTATTCACGCCCGGGCCGGGATTTGAACCCGAGTCGTGGGCTCTCTACATTGCTTGGCAACTCGACAGGCCCACATGATAGCCCCTACACCACCCGGGCATTCAACTGAACTAACAGAAGAGATGGAATGTAGTGATAATTTAAACTTTACGCTGAAAATGGCATTGGGACATAATTACTTCACCCTGACAGCAAATATGTTGTGCCACAAGCCAACAGCAAACAAAGCCATCTCCTTCCTGTCTTCTCTCTTCTGCCTT
>MTMJ01000031.1 GCA_002010045.1 Archaeoglobus sp. JdFR-22
GTTGTCAATGTCCTTTTGATTGGGATGGTTGTAGCTGTTGGTATAAGAGAAAAGAGAGTCTTGCAGAGGTTGGCTGAGATGTGAGTTGGCAAGTACCTTAGGAGAATTGTTTATTATCGCGACAACTCTTTTCAGATCCTCCTCCGTGGCACGGTCAAAATCCCTCCCCAGCCACTCTGCTATTTTTCTCAGGGTATAGGTATACTTCTGTACCCTCCCTACAGTAATTTCCTGAGAGAGGCAGTCGTCACAGAACCTCTGGATGAATTCTTTATTCCTTGAAGAGATATTTGATTCTTTAAGGCGTCTCAATGCAATCTCATACCTCTTTCTGTAATTGTGTATGTCTCCGCCCACAGGACAGTTTTTACCTTCTTCACTCACATTGGGGGAGGCTTTGTTGATTGCATATGGCGCCGGGAGCAGGCACAAACAAGTTATAACAAAGCCCCTTTCCCCACTTCGTATCAAATGAAACTGTTAGATTTATTATATAAAATTAATATTTAAAATTTCTCAAAAGTTCCTCATGAGCTACTCATCTCTTTAAGCATCTCTCTCAGTTCAGCAATAACAGAGTCGAAATCCGGGAGTCTGCTCACGAGATCCCTCAGTCCGGTCTCCCAGTATCTTCCCGCCTCAGCGAGCTTTGTTTCATCAAATATCCTATCAACGTCGAATTCTATTCCCCTCACCCTGCATTTTTCGATCACAAGCTCTCTCAACCTTTCCATGTCAAATTTCCTGACTTTTAGAAGCATCCAAACGTCATAGTAATCCCTGCTCTTTCCCCTCTGCAGTATGCTTCTTATCTTCTCCGCAAGAATCTCTTCAAGCGAGTACACAACCGCTCTGTATCTCTGTATGTCGGGATACTTTGACCCGACTTCCATCTCCGCCGGTTCTGTGAGGAGGGGTTCATCAAGCGTGATGTCAAGCCTTAACCTGTTCTTCGCGTTCAGCGGACCGATAAACTGGATGTTCGCTATTATGCTCCCCTCTGTCACATGAAACGATCTGAACGAAAATCTTATTCCGGATTTCCTTTCAGCTTCAGCGAAAACTCCCTCAAAATCCTCTCTTATCGTCTCTGCATCAAGGGATGATGTGAAGTCAAGATCATGCGAAAACCTCCAAGTCTCAGGATAGTAGATCTTCTTTATGGCTGTCCCTCCCTTAAAAACAATCTTCCTGTCCGTGCGATATTCATACAGCACTTTCAGGAACCATTCAATCACGTAGTCCTTTTCTGTGACACCGGTATTCATCCCATACTTCCGGGCAATTCTTCTGATACCCTCTGCTCTTAGCATCAGAACACCATCTTTTCTGGGATGTTGATCAGAATTCCCCACCTTGAACTGTATCTCCCCTTCCTCTCCCTTGTTGGATCTAGAGGGGAATATCCCTTCCCCACATTCCTTTCAAGCCCCATTGTATCGAGACCCAAGTATTCCAGAATGAATCCAACTCTCCTGACAGCGGAGTTGTTTCCGATCCGCAGGGCATAATTCTTCAGCTTCTCGAAGTCGATCTCATCCCTTCCGTAGGAGAGGGCCTTCACAACTTCCTCAATACCGCCACAGTATCTGGGTCTGTCAAGGCAGTCTACGATGGTCTTCTCCCTGTCAGAGATTCTGACCGGATTATCCATTATCCTGATCTCCTCAAATCCGAAGAACTTTTTTTTCGAGACGAAGACGAATTTCAGCTCCACCCCGAGTATCCTCCTGTTCCTCAGTCTTTTTGTGGAGGCTACGAATACCTTGTCGGGAATCTGTTCCGTGAGGCCGTGATAATTCAGAGCACTCCAGTAGCTAACATACCCTGGGAAGAGTGAGGCTATGACGAATTCATGCTCCGAATATCTGGCTTCAACCCCTGCAGAGAGCGGGATTATCATATACCTTCCCTTTGACAGTCTCTCAACCCATCTCTTCCTGATCAGTCTCTCAACGATCACCTTTGCATTCTCATACCTGCATCCGAGTATGCCCGTGACATCCTCAAGGTTGAATATCTCCTTACCCCTTTCAGATAAGTATGAGAGTAGATAGCTCTCTCTTTTCGATAATCCTTTTCTTTTTTCATCCAAGGTAACAGAATCTGTTACCATGAGAACAATTTATGTGAAATTATATTTAAACGTTTCCTCAATCTCAAACAGATCCGCTCACAGAGCTCAGAAGAGCGAGATCTGAACGCCTCAAATCAATCCATCTACAGCCGAGAGTTGTCGTTAAGACTGAAAAATACACGAAGAAGCTACCATTTTTTTCAAAAATTAGGCGGATTGGAAGTTTGCAATCCACTCTCCAATCTTTAAAAATTCCGTTCATAAAGTTTTAATTATGTGTAGCCATGAAAGCCCTGTTTTCAGGCGGAAAGAGGTTCTCAGCCCGAATTATCTGCCGGACCATCTGCCACACAGGGAGGGGGAGATAAAGACCATTTCTCAGATCATCAACCAAGTTCTCAACCACCCGTTTCATGCATCAAACATCTTTATATTCGGATCTCCCGGAACAGGGAAGACCTCATCGATCAGATTCATCTTCAACAGACTCAGCGAGACCAGAGCCCTGCCCATATACCTGAACTGCTTCAGGACAAACACCAGAATGGGGGCCCTGTATGCGATACTCATAGAATTTTTCAGGAGGGTCGGACCCACTAGGAAAATGCCCTCAAGGAGAGGGGTTGCATACGATGAACTCTTCGATCTCTTCTGCACGGAATTGAGGAAAAATAAGGTTATTCCAGTAATCTGCTTTGATGAGATCGACCATCTGCTCCACAGGGGTCCTGAAATACTCTATGATCTCTCCAGACTGAAGGAAGAATCACTCCCCGCACAGCTTGTGATGATAACAAACGACCAGTTCGTTTTCACGAACACAGACCCAAGAATCAGAAGTTCCCTCCAGCCCGTTGAGGAGGTACATTATAAACCATACTCCTTTGAGCAGATGAAGGAGATAATAGGGCTGAATTTGCCTTTCAGGAGGGGGTTGTTGAGGAAAGAAGCATCAATCACCTTGCAAATGTGACCACGGAAAGAGGAGGAGACGTCAGAATAGCAAGAGAGACCCTTGTCATGGCCGGTGAGCTGGCAGAGAGGGACGGAGGATACAGAGTTACCGTGGACCATGTAAAGGAGGCGCTTTCGGAGTCTCAATTCTCTAAGGCAAGGTCAAGGCTCAAACAGCTTCCATCAAGCGAGAAAAGGATAATTTCCCTCATCCCTGAAAGGGAAATATCCTACCCTGAATTCTACAGGCTTTATCAGAAGTTCTATCCGCATGACCTGAAGGACAGGATGCTCAGATACCACCTTGAGAGGCTTGCAAGGTACGGTCTGATAAACATGGAGAGGAGAGGTACGGGAGGGAAGTACTTCATAAGGCTGAATATGCCGCGGAGAGCGCTGGAGTGAACATTCTGTAAAATTGCTGCAATTTGCAAATACCTCTGTTCAGCGACATAATTCTCCCTAGGAAACATTTTGCTCATGAAAGATCTGAAAGGAATCCTTGAGGAATACATGAGAGAAAAGAGCGAAATAGAGATACTATACGACTATGAGAGGGGCATCCTGAACATCAACGGGAAGGAATACGAGGTAGGTCGGCTCTCTTTCAGCGGGGTTGGTGGTGCGGTGAAGAGCGCTCTGAGAGAGATCTACGGTAAATACAAAACGACTCCATATGCGTTCAACTCCGAAGTGTACGAAAATGAAAAATTCAGCGCAGGGGTGCTTGCCTTGGGCTCGGCAGGACTGTTACGGTTCACAGTAACGAGAAAGCAGATCTGAAGTCTTTTTTGATCTCGAGGTGATTTCATGTCCGGAGTCGAGAGTATTGACAACAGGATTTTGAGAATCATTGATGATACAAAGAAATCCGCCTGCTTGGAATACGGATGGTGCATAAATTTATGGGACAGAGATGAGAGGAGCGAGTACCCCCTCATCCACCTCAGAATCTTCTGGTCTGAGGAGGAGAACCAGAAGGTTATAGATGAGGTCAACAGCGAATTCTTCTATGATACTGTGGTAAAGTATGAAGATCTAATGGTCTTCATGAACAATTTTAACACACCTGAATGCCACAATGCGGCCTGTTCCCTCATAGAGAACAGCGGAATTGCCAGATGGCTCCTGTCGAATGGGATAGGAAACGTCCTCTGCGATTCTGATGATGACTACTGGACTCTGAGGGAGACAGGTTTTGTCCTATTTCACATGGGGAGATATTCCTGCATAGGAAGAATCTCAGATAAGCCGGAGGGAGAGGTTCCGGTAAAAATTGAAGACGGGCGGTACTTCATCCCCAACCCGTTGAGAGAGATCTCAGCAGGAAATTTCTGGGAACGCTACCTTGAGCAGGACAGGTTTGAAATTCTTGAGAATCATTCAGAGGATTTCTGGTATTACCGGAACAGAGCGGTTGAAAGGATAATGGAATACAGGGAAAACCCTCAGATGTTTCTTGAGGATTATCTGGAGTTAAGAGAATCTTTATTGATAGGGTGCTTACAAAATTACCAACAAAATACCAATTCTAACATCTCAATACTCTAAATAACAAACCCATATAACTCCCTACAAAAAGATACATAGCCAA
>MTMJ01000085.1 GCA_002010045.1 Archaeoglobus sp. JdFR-22
GAGTCTGTATGAGGACAGTAGCAAAGACAAGAGAATGCTTCGTTGAGAATGGGTTAGAAGCCTTAAATGAGAAGCCTCGTCCCGGTCAAAAACCAAAGCTTATGTAATCTATTTAGCAAAATATGTAGTTGGTTTGCCAGGTTATGAAGAGTTAGATTTATGTGGTTAAGAGGTGATTTAAATAAATTTAGATTATTTCTCGCAATATTTTCACTTCTGACGTTTGTGTCTCTGGTATCTGGACAGTCAACTCTTACGATCAATGCAGGAGAAGCGAATACTGGAGAGAATACAACCATAAGCATTTCAGCATTTGATGTCACCGATCTGGCAAATTTCGATATAACAGTTGAATATAATCCATTATAGAAATATTCCTTCTTTTTTAGAATTGTAAATATCTGAACATATTTTGAATTATTATAATTATCTCTATGACTTCAATATTAACCAAAAATGTTTTATTATTTTCTTTTGTAGAAACCTACAGGTTAGAGGATTTACAGATTATCATTCTTACTTGCTATCAAACAAGTCTGTAATTCTTTTTAACTATATAATTTAGGGTGGTTGGAGGATATGGTCTCGTATTATCCAAGAGTCCGGATCAGGGATATATACAGACGCAAAGTAATAAGATTCAGTTTGTTTCTGCTTATAATTTTAGTAGCTGGAGTCAACGCAGTTATTGCAGAAGAAGTATACGAATCATTTAGATATTCTGGATATGGGCATCTATCAGAAAATCCATACATTGGAAGTAATGTTAAGTCCGCAGGTTCTGAGGAAGGATATGTTCACCACAGTTGCAGTAAATGGAAATGTTACAAGGACTGCATAGTTGAGAAGTTTGACAAAGACCCGGATTACAAAGATATGCTTGATTTACCTTCAACTGCTCTGGATCTTGCCAGGGAATGTTTGTGCAAACCAGAAAAAATCTGCAAGGCTGGAAAGGATTTTGAGGACGCCTATAAAGCCGCTAAAGCCAGCAAGTGCGCTTATAAATGTACCAGCCAATCAGGATCCCCGGCTGACTCCACAAAAAGTAGAGAGTACTGGGAATGTACGAGGTGTGCAATTGCATGGTCTGGAGATAAAATTCCGGGTGCCGGTTGTGTTATTGAGCTCTGGAATAAACTGGGTGATTACCTTGTACCGCATTCCGACTGTATAGCTGAATGTTTAGACCCAAAAACTGCATCAAAAAAGTGGGGACAACAGTGTAGAGACCATAGGGACGGAGATAAGCTTGGGTGTGTTAATGAGGTCAACAGCATTGATGGTTCAGTATCGGGATATATTGCCGAATTTACCTGTAAGGACTGTGAATGGAGAGTAACGGATATAAAGAAATTCTGTTATGCTAAAACTGAATCAGGAATCTCAATTGCATCACCCTGTGTTGAGACGTCAAATGGTCCCAAATGTATAGAAGATGAAGATGATTTACCCAAACCACCCGGGGGAGACTATCCTGATGACAACCATGATTTTTCAAGTTTGTATGTTCAAACCAATAACTTGTATGTTCAAGCGAATAACCAGAATGCTAGCAGTGAAGGTATTCCAGAAATAGCAGTTCTCTACAGAGGAATTCCTCTCATTGTGAGTTTGCTGAATGAGACCAACGAATCTTTCATCCCAGTGGGCCCAAGTTATCTTAAAATTATCAATTCAAAGGATTTTCCTGTTTTCATCATACCCACCGGTGGACTCTACGGTCTTGACTCCTCACCAGCATTCAGATCATGGTTAGAAGATTATGTTGATAGTGGTGGTACTTTAGTTGTATTTACCCAACAGCATGGATATGAATTTCTTGCTTTGCCGGGAGGTGAATTAGCAGGATATGGATGGCTTGAGGACCAGAGCTGCCAGTTTGGTTCTGTTGCTATATCTGCATATCACCCAATCTTTTCCGGACAGGATTCTTCTGTTCTAGATGCTAACGTGGACGGTTTCTTCACTTCATATCCCGAAAATGCTACCGTATTGCTCACCAGAACAAAGAACGGACAACCTGCTATGTTGATGTATGAATATGGTAATGGAACTGTGCTTGCTACCACTCTCTACTCGGATATGGCATCAGGTCTTCATCAAGGGACTTCTGCCGAAAAAAAGCTGGTAAGAGATATCGTCAGATGGGCTAAAAAGCCGGAAGAAGTAAAGAGTTACTCTCCCGGAATTGTCAATATTTCAATAAATGTGACGAATTATTATTATATCGGTCCTCTGGAATATCCTGTACTTGAATTTGATTCTGAAGATTTAATAAACGTCCCCGTAAACGTGACAAACAGTGGGAATGTCTCAATTGATAAAGTATCGTTCGTTTTATTCAATCCGGATTTCAATTCAACATGGATTAATGTTACTGAAAGTATACAGGTAAACGAATCCAAGCTTGTCAATCTGACATATCAATCAACAAACTCAACAAAAAGCGGAATATGGGGTATTCTCTACTTCCTCTTCTCAGGAAACGATACTGTCTCTGCTAGATGGGGCGGTGAATTCGCTCTGAATTACAATATCACTAACCTTTCTAGATACGATGCAATTGTCACTATAAGAGATCCAGATGGAGATAAAGTTTTGGAGAATTATTCGTCAGGATACTCCCGTCCTGGAGAGACTGAAAGAATTAATTTAACATTCAACTCTAATTCTTCTCAGCTTGGAATGTGGTCAGCAAGGTACTCGGTTTTAACAAAAGGAGGCAAGGTACTGGCATCTGATTTAAAACCCTTTGCAGTGAGCAATTTCAGAGAGAACGCTGGAGGTTTCACATACCAGGGCTCAGAACTGACTTTCTCTGTGACAAGTGACAATGAATACTATGTTTACGGAAGCTCTGCTATTTTCACATTCCACTTATGGAACAATGGAGGCGAAGATAAGAACGTCACTGTTACATGGGGTTTAGTGCATCATGGTTCCAAAGGCATAATTCCTCTTGGCTGGGATGATGCCCTCAACAAATCAATAGTAGTTCCAGCTAAGGGTAATGCTTCCTTCAATTATATCTTACCAAAAGTAGTAGATCTGGATCGGCTCAGAGCTAAATTCTATGTGGATGAAAATCATGTGGGAAGTGCCGAAAAAGGAATCTGGATGTTCAAGCCAGATATTGACATTGATGTGAAGACAGATAAACAACAGTACTTCAGGGAAGAGAATGTCTCCATGTACATCAACCTGTCAAACCTGAAAGGAGAAGTTTATTCTCGATGTTCTGGCCCCGGTTCATATATTGGCACAAAAGGTTATGTTTCTGGTTGTGAGATTTACATGCGTCCAGTTCCGGTAAATGATACAACAATTACCGTAAGAGTTCTTAATTCAAACAATTTGAAGATTTTTGAGGACACCTTCAGTATGGACTTTCCAGCAAACTATAGAGGAAATAAGACATACGAATTCTCTGTGCCTGCAGACTCAAAACCCGGTTTGTATTTTGTAAGTATAGAAGTTTACAAATACGGTAACCTGATAGGCCATAACACAACTTATTTCGAAATTGTAAGGATACCCTTAAAGCTTGAATTTGATAAACAGAAGTACAGGATTAGGCAGAATCTTGGTATGAATATCACTTTATATAATAAACTTCTGGATGGGATAAACCTTAACTTCAACATTTCAATTCCGGATTTCTGGAATGTGTCTCAATCTGTTGAACTGGGGGCTGGCGAGAGCAAGCAAACAGAGTATAATCTTACACTGCCAGAAACACTCAAAGCTGGCAAACATAAAGTTCTGGTCGCAAAATACGAAGATAAATTCACTGAAGAGTTCAACTTCTTCGTAACTGAATCAAAGCTGCGATACAGTCTGGAGAAGGAATGCTCCGCTGGGCAGAATGTAAGCGTTAAACTGGAAAATACAGGTGGAGTTGATGCGGACTACACTTACTCTGCCATCCTGCAGGATCCCTACTTATCCACAATTTTCGAAGAGAACAGGATGGGTGTAATAAAAGCAGGAGAAACGGTAATAATTAACCACACATTGCCTGAAGGAGCGATAAATGGCACATACTTCCTCAGCCTTAATGTCGAAAATGTGGACATGAACGAGACATTGAGTTCAATTGAGCTGATTAATGTGGAGGGAATGGATGCTCTGTTATCTTCAAGAACTGATAAGAAGATTTACTCTGGAGAGGACATCACCATTTTAACAAACATAACGAAGTTGAATGGAGAATTAGATGGTGCTGTACTTAATCTGAAGATTCTATCGTATCAGCCACCGCCCCCTCCAGAGCCGTGTGTTGTTCCAACAGATGACCTTTACATTGATTCCGATACAACTCTTTGCCCCGGTGTATATAATATTCCAGATGCAGGTCAAAAAGGAGTAATTATCATTTAAGGTATTTGCCAACTCACATCTCAGCCAACCTCTGCAAGACTCTCTTTTCTCTTATACCAACAGCTACAACCATCCCAATCAAAAGGACATTGACAACAGTATACTT
>MTMJ01000008.1 GCA_002010045.1 Archaeoglobus sp. JdFR-22
CTATGTATCTTTTTGTAGGGAGTTATATGGGTTTGTTATTTAGAGTATTGAGATGTTAGAATTGGTATTTTGTTGGTAATTTTGTAAGCACCCTAAATTCTCCATATACAGACTGGACAAAGCACGACTACAAAAGAGCATTGAAGAAGTTCTACAGGTGGATGGGAAAGGAAATCAGATGGCTCAGATGTAACAACGTGAGGAGAAAAAAGTTGCCCGAGGAGATTCTGACAGAGGAAGATATAAAAAAACTGATAAATGCAACCTCCTCTCATCGGGACAGGGCACTGGTGGCGGTTCTGTACGAGTCGGGTTGCAGGGCAGGAGAGTTTCTTCTGATGAGGATTAAGAATATCCATTTTGACAGGTACGGTGCCGTCATCATTGTGCGCGGAAAGACAGGATACAGAAGAATAAGGCTTGTATCGTCCTCTCCCTATCTGGCTGAATGGATCAACGTCCATCCGTCAAAGAATGATCCAGAGGCGTGGGTCTGGATCTCTCCACGAAACTTAAAAAGGCTCGCATACAACTCACTCCGAACCATTCTGAGGAATGCTGCCAGAAAGGCGGGTGTGAAGAAGAATGTGAATCCTCATGCCTTCAGGCACTCAAGGGCAACACATCTGGCAAATTATCTTACAGATGCTCAGCTGAAGGAGTACTTCGGCTGGGTTCAGGAATCCGATATGGCAAGTGTTTACGTCCACCTGTCCGGCAGAGATGTTGATAGAGCCATATTAAAGCTACACGGGATCGAACAGGAGCATAGATCCGGGAAGAATATCCTGAAGCCCAGAGAATGTCTCAGATGTGGAGAATTGAACCCCTCTGAAAATACAGTATGCAGGAGGTGTTTCTTTCCACTTGATGAGAGAGCAAAAGAACTGATAGATGCAAAGTGAACATATTTTTGGATAATATGTCTGCTGGAAAAAGTAATGACAATGTAAAACCTGAAGAAGCAATTGAGAAAATTGTTAAAATCGCTGAAATACAAAAAATGGTTTGGAGTAGAGAAACTTTTCAGCGTATGCAGAATGAGCTTATAGAGCTGTGGAAAGAAATGGAGTCATCCCTCCCGGTTTACACAGAGGACGAGATAAGAGAGGTCGTAAAAAGGAGGGTTGGAAAGGTTTATTTTGACAGGTGTATAGAGGTGGCAAGGTCACTTGGTGGAGCGGAGAGACCTGTGAGATTTATTGAGATAAGGGAAGACGTCAGGGGCAGTTTCAGCTTTGAGGGTGTGGGCAATGGAAGCATGAATAAAGTTCTTAACAGAACCTTGAACTCCATGATACAGGCAGGTCTGGTTCTTAAATCTGAATTCAGGAATGAAGTGAGCGGAAGAAGCACCGATGTACTCTATTTCAGGCTTTTCAGGTTGCCAAGAAGGAGTGAAGAGTGCAAAAATTGCTGGGTTAGAGAGAAACTTAAAGAGTTTTTAGAATACTTGTGAGGTAATTTCTTCATTCATCCTCAGACACTGCTGGGAAATTTAATGAGTTCTCTGGGATCATTCGGCTCATTTTGCCTCAAATTCGAGGATATGTAATTAAAACGGTTCTTGGATTTGCGATTCTGGATGTATTCAATTTCAATCGTACCTAGGTACGATTTCGTTTCTTTTTTATTTTTCAAGAGAGATAGGGTATTAGGGGTGAAAGTATGAGTTTAGAAGTTAGACATGACATGCACAGAATACTCGAACTCTGGAGGGATAACCCCTCGCGGAGGTTGAAATTCAGTGAGATTCAGAGTATTTTTGGATGGAATAACAGAAAATTAACACACAGGCTTAAAAAACTTGTAGAGGAGGGATATCTTAAAAAGGAGTTAAAAGATGGTCAGGAGTATTATATATGCACCAAACCGGAATATATGGGGTATTTTGACGTATGGGAATTGATGAGGGAGATAGACATTATCAATAAGAATAAAGGGTATGTAAATAAGATCGATCTCGGATTCATCAGCGGTTTAGCGACAATCCTCCTCTACGGGTGCCCAAAGCTTGAAGATCTGACCCCTATAGAGCAGGACATGCTGGAGATCATCTGCAAAAACCTGAGAAAAAATTTTTTGTATTTTTCACAGCTTGCGGAGGCGGTAGCCATTCGCATGGAGCTTGAGAAGGAGAACCCCCTCCCTGATACGGTGAGAAACTCTATTTTCGATGAGGGGGCAGGTGAGGTTGACATCAATGCCATGTGGTGTTTGTATGGAGACGCTCTGTGGCACTACATCTTCCAGTATTTCATATCGCTCATAGAGTTTGAACTTGTGCAGGGCACCTTGGACATGACAGGTCCCAGTGAGCTCTTGGCTGTGATGCCAAAGCTTCTGGAGGTTCTGGATACTGAACGTGAGAACATATTTAAAGGTAAATATGCGGATGGACACTACAGCGAAACGGCGAGGAGAATCGAGTCCGCAATGGATGACAGATTTCTTGAAAAAATGTTCGACAGCACTGTTGAAGGAAACGCCACCGGTATAATGATAACCGTATCTCCCAGAGTCCTTGACAGGTATTCTGACCAAGTGGGGAAGATCATAAGTGACCAAATTCAGGGGTGGGGTGAAAATGATATTCTGAAGGTGGTTGAGAAGGGCCAGGACAGATGGCATGACCTGCTGAAAACATCTCATGGGAACTACACGAGGAGAGAACTCCTGAAATATTCGATAATTGATATGATTCTGCTGATGCGCCGTTCTTATGACCCCATTCTGTACGAAAGGGACAAAAAATTCATGCGGGATGATGAAAATTTGAGAGAGATATTCTCAAGGGAGGAAATCAACGAAATTATCGAAAAAATCCAAGAACTTTCAGACAGGATAAAATTTTTTGTGGATCAGCTTAAAAAGGGTGTTAGTTTCAGCGAGGTCAAAAACCATGGGAAGTGGTTTACGGAGGAGGAAAAATTTCTGTACAGGGAGGTCGAGAGACTCATCTCCCAATGGAGGGATGGACTCTGATACAAAAACTGAAGGGGTTAAAGACTCCTTGGAGAGCGATTTTTATTTTGCACCCTTTATGTTCATGGTTCGAAATCTCTGGACACTACCCGGTTTCCTGAGATGCCGTGACGCGACGTCACCGCCTCCGTCACTGTAAAGGGACAGTTTGCTGTCCCCGGAGACGACACTAGATATCTGTGACCTTTCAATTCCCTGAAAAGAGGTACAGAACCGGACTCATTTTTCGAGACACCCCAGAAGAGAAAGAGCTAAATAATGGGACGGCGGAGATTTGAACTCCGGTCACTGCCTCCCAAAGGCAGAAGGATAACCAGGCTACCCTACCGTCCCTTTTGCCTTTCTACACTCTTATCGTTAAATGAGTATAAAAGTTTGATGTTTTGGGATGAATTACAGAACTGTCATTATAAAAAATTTTAAAAATCCACATTCAAGCATGGTCAACCAAAAGGCGGTAGTTGGTATACATCAACTTCCGAACCGGAGGTGACAAAAAATGAAAATTGCATTGCTTGGAGGCACAGGGGATATAGGGGCTGGACTTGCTTTGAGACTGGCTCTTCTTGGATATGAAGTGATTATCGGGTCGAGAAAAATTGAAAAAGCTACTTCGAAATGTGAAGAGTACATCAAGACGCTTGAAAATGTAAAGAGGGGGTGCACTCTTGCTGGAAAATCAAACGAGGATGCTGCAAGAGAGGCAGATGTATCCATTCTGACAATTCCATGGGAGCATGCTTTCTCGACTGCTGAATCCTTAAAGGAGAGTCTTGAGGGCAAGATTGTTGTCTCACCAATTGTGCCAATGGAGAAAAAGGGTGGCTGCTTTCAATACTGCCCACCTGAGGCAGGCTCCGCAGCAGAAGAGATAGCAAGGATTCTACCAAATAGCCGGATTGTGTCTGCTTTCCAGACCGTTCCCGCAGCGAAATTCTGTAATCTTGACGCGGAATTCGAGTGGGACATTCCCGTATGCAGCGATGACGATGAGGCGAAGAAAGTCGTGATGGACATTATTAACAGGATAGATGGTCTGAGAGCACTTGATGCCGGTCTTCTTTCGGTTTCGAGAATGGTAGAGAGCATCACCCCACTGCTTGTGAACATAATGATTCGAAACAAAATAAAACACTTGAGTGTCAGGTTCTGTTAGGTCATTCTCTCTCAAAATATTTTTTATAGCTATTTTGGTAGTGATGAAGTAAAGTATAACAAAATTTTATATAGTCAATTCTTTTTTTCTATTAACTTCTAATATATAAGGTACTTGCCAACTCACATCTCAGCCAACCTCTGCAAGACTCTCTTTTCTCTTATACCAACAGCTACAACCATCCCAATCAAAAGGACATT
>MTMJ01000059.1 GCA_002010045.1 Archaeoglobus sp. JdFR-22
TTCTGCAGTTAACCACTTAACAACTTCTTTTTCAGGTTTTCGTCCCATGTAGCCATTTTGTAGTTATTGGTTAAAAATGTTTTGTCTAATACTCTAAATTAAGAGCTGGAGATTTGCAGCAGGAAATCTGCATTGAAAAACTGGAGGTGTTGACGTGAATGATGTAGAGATGGGAATGGGAATAGTTATTCCACTCTCTTTCATGAACCGTGGCGAAAGGGGAATAGCAATCTTTGTTGGGGACAGAAACAACACAGATCTTCTGAGGAACAGGATAGAGGTTGTTCAGAAAGATAACCTGTTGCAGGAAAACGGGAAGATAAGGGTCAGGTTAAACGGTAAGACGATTGAGGTTACAAGGGATGACGCAGCAAGCATACTTGTTCTCATACCGGTTACAGAAGCTTTGAATGCTCTTAGAAATGAATGAAAACGATTTAACTATGGGAAAATGCAGTTACCAAAAATTCCGATTTTTGATGGGCAGCCAGCAGGAGGAATAACTCTTCTTGGTTTTGGAGTAGTTTATGGAGTAATTGCAGATGTGTTGGCAACAAGGTTTTCATAGCGTGTAAATGGCTTCAAAGCTCTCACTGTATTTCAGCTTCCTGCCAGCAATATAATTCCCAAAGCAAAAGCAATGCAGAGCCCTATTGTTAGTATCAAGAACAATTCCCTCGGAAGCTCGTCCCCGCGATCACCCTCACCCAATGAACACACAGGACAGACGTCCACTCTGTATCCAGACTGCTCAATTTCTCTCATTTCTGTTCCACAAAAGGAACATATTCTGGGTGACATAGTCTTCATTAATTTTGCGTCTTTAAAAATTTTATGCTAAGAACATGTATAAAAAATAATTTAGGTTATAATAGATTTAATAAAAATTTATCTCCATTCTTAAAGCCATAACGAATAAAGAGTTAAAATCTCCAGCTTTTTGATAGGGCAAAAATAATAAAATATATCTCGTCTTCTGTGAGTAGTTTTGTGGGAGGTTTTGGAATGTACTGGTTGTATTTGATTCTTGCTATACTCTCAGAAGTTGCAGGCACAACAAATATGAAGTTATCCCAGGGATTTACAAAAACCTTGCCTTCAATCCTGATTTTCGTGTTCTACGGAATCAGTTTTACCTTCCTAACGCTTGCATTAAAGAAAATTGATGTTAGCATTGCTTACGCAATCTGGTCTGGTCTGGGAACTGCATTAATTGTTATGGTAGGCATTCTATTCTTTAAAGAGCCAGTCACAATCATAAAACTCGTCTCAATTGGCCTTATTGTTGTAGGAGTAGTTGGCCTGCACATCAGTGGAGGAGTGCATTAGCTGCTTGTGGCAAAATCGAAAGAGAGCAAAAAAGAATAGTGTTATATAAAACTACAGCCACAGCATCTAGAAATCAAAGAGGTCGAAAGATTGGTTGAAGAAGAAAAGGATCTGATAGCATATTGCGGTCTTTACTGCGGAGATTGTTTTGGTTATAAAGGAAAAATAGCTGATTTAGCCCGGGATCTAAGAAAAGAGCTAAGACAATCAAGGTTCGATAAAACGGCTGAAGTCCTTGCAGACCACGTATTTGATGTATTCAAGAATTACCCCCAGTGTTATGAGTTACTCGGTGCTTTAGTTAAGCTCCGCTGCAAGAAAGCATGCAAAGGTGGAGGGGGGCCGCCTTACTGCAAGATAAGAAGATGCTGTCAGAAGAAGGGTATTGAGGGATGCTGGGAATGTAAGGAATTCGAGAAATGCGAGAAACTGGACTTTCTTAAAGGAGGTCACGGGATTGCTCATATAAAGAACCTGAGAAAATTGAAGAAGAAAGGGATTGATGAGTTCCTTAAAGGAAAGAAATACTGGTATGCTAAACCGAAATGAACTGAATTGAGTCATTAAATAAATATAGGTGTTTGTAGAATTGTATGTGAAACTTCCGGATGATAAAAGGAACTCGTCCGATGGAGAGGAAGGCTGCAAGCCAAAAGAGAATAAATTCTGCAAAATAACTACCTGTGCTTTTACCAGAGGAGTAAGCTGTGTTTCAAATGTCCTGAATTTCCATGCGAGACTACAGCTTCAGATCCAATCAGTTATGGTTTCTGTGAGTGTATTTCCGGGTAAAGACTTCTAAGTGATTTAGGCAATTTTTAGTTTAATGTTCCAATTTAATGCTTATTTTTATAATTAATTAATATCAAAAATTTTTAAATAATTTCAAATTAGGAAAACTACTCCTTTACAAATGCTGTCATGATTGTTGTAGATGTTGAGTATTACATCAGCACATGGACATGGAACAACAGGGGAATTTTTTGATACGGAAGGGCCTAAAATACCATTTATTGTCTATCATGAGTTCTCACATTATGCGATGCACACCCTTTATGGCAAAGCGTTTGAGGACGTAGCTGAAGGTGAGACAAATCACGCAGGTTATGCGAATCCTACAACAGGAGATTCATATCAGGAAGGATTTGCAGCCTTCATGGCTGTAGTTATTGCCTCAATTTTATGGGATCTCATTGACGGAGATGGATTCGTAGATGAGGACGAATATTATACGGAATCGTTGCTGTCTCATTACGGGCAGTCAACGAGCTCACTGGAAAACGATGAGCTAAGAAAAGACGAGCAGATAAAATTTTTTGGAGATACCTTAAATCTCTTTGAGTTTGATGAGACTGAGTTAAGTAAATATCGAATTGATATTGCATCAAAATACGATAAAAATGGAGACGGCATTCTTGAGAGGGGAGAACTCTATGAATATGGTAAAACAATCGAAAAAGTGAAGCCTACTATAACCTGATAGGAGATGCAATCCTTGAAACTTATGACGCAAACAAGGATGGAGTACTTAAAGAAGATGAAATCTTCGTCTCTCATGGATTTTTTATGGATAAAAATTTTGGGGATGGGGTTTACAGCAAAGGGGAAGCATATCTCGATAAGAATAAAAATGGTGTTTTCGATAAAGGAGAGGTTTTTGTAGATTATGCCCTTGATGGAATGAAATATGACAAAGGTGAAAAGATAGGGTTTGGGCTGACGAGATTGCTGATGCACTGAGGCTCGATTTGGACTTAGTGAACGACATACTAATGAAGTTCTGGAGTGAAGGTTATGTCGAGCCAGAGGATTGAGGGTGGAAAGATTCGATGCGCTGGCAGGAGAATCAGCAAGCCTAAGCTGGTTCATCAGACCGGAAAGCACAGAGCAATCGAGATATCTGTTGAAGGTTTTTGAGGAGTTAGCTATTCTCCTCGTGGAATACAGAGTGCTTTTCGTGAGCTCATATTTCTGCATTTTTCATAAGTTCGGAAGAATCAAGCTGATTCTTAACTTCTGGCTTCCCACCGCTTAATTTTTTTAGTTCATTAAGGGAGAATAGGGCTGAAGATTTAGGAGAATACGTTTTAAGAGCAGCAAATTTGAGAAAATTCTTGGACAAATCGAGGTACAGAAACATAAAACATAATTTCATTAAAGAAGCTTAGAAACAAAATTTCAACACACCAGGGTTTTGGTCCTGATTTTATCGCAGGGATGTACTCCCTTTTCGCAAAATTCTCTGAAGTGTCTCAGCCATCTCGGATTTATTTCTGGAGAATTCTCAACAAATTTAACGAAGTTCTTGAGCTGCTTAACGGTTTCAGGATTTAGAACGTGCTCAATAAGACATGCATCCTCCTCTGCAATATTCTCCGGAATTCCCAAAGTCGTTAAGAATCTTACCAGCATCTCCCTTCTTTCTCTGATGCTTTCTGCAACCTTCCTGCCTTTCTCCGTCAGCGTTACAAACAACCTTTTTTTGTATACGATGTATCCAAGCTCTGATAGCTTTCTCATCATTTCAGATGCGCTTGCTGGTTTTACATTAAGCTCTTTAGAGATCTCTTTTATCCTTGTATATCCTTTATCTCTGCTCAACTCGTAAATCTTCTCAAGGTAATCTTCGGATCTTTTCCCCATCATCTACCATCACCTTCATAGCCAAACCTCTACCAATGATGAACTTTGCACCATTTGTAGAGACAAGCAGAGAACCCACATTTCTTAAAACCTTGATTTTATTACCTTTAACAATTCCTATCTCCTGCAGCCTCATGCAAGCTCTTCTACCTCCAGCAATTTCTGCTACTATTCCTTTAGGGTCTACTAATATCACCTTTCAGAATAATACCAAACAACCACGATAACAATCCAATATTTTCATCTAACAACTCCCAAAACGTGCTTTTAGAAAAT
>MTMJ01000072.1 GCA_002010045.1 Archaeoglobus sp. JdFR-22
GTACTGACATTGAAGTTGAACGTTACCTCACAGGTTGTATGGCAGGCTATACAGCTTTCACTTTCATTAAAGACGAGATTGCTGCTCCTCGATTCTGTAACAAATTTGTAGTGCGATTCATTCACACCGGTATCATCTGAAAGGTCAGATTGACCAAATCCTCCAGCAACCGGGGCAAGAAAAGAGTTTGTTGAATTAAAATGACAGTAACCGCAGTGAGTTACAGTTGCAGCATGCGCTTCTCTACCCGGAGAGTTTGTTGAACCGCTTGCGTAGATTATACTCACGTTTGATCTGTGGCATGCTGTACATTCTTCTCCATCAAAGCCACTGCTCCCATCAACTGTGGAGTGGTTAGCTCCATTGCTCAGCTCCTCATAAATGTCGGCATGGCATTTGATGCATCTCCCACCATACCCATCATCAATGTCATAGAACGAGTGCTCGCCTGCATAGAGGGAGACAACCGAGGGTAGGACTACAAACCCAAGAGACATTAAGCCGATTGTTAATATCATCAGATGGCCAACCCTCATATAACCCCCGATGAGCAACTCTTAATACCTGTTTAATAATTTTTTGGAATTTTTTATCATGATTAGTATCAGCTCTTCAGTCATGACTTGCTGTGAGCCTCAAAAATTTGTTAAAGATTTACCAAAGCGGTGAGCGTATTTAAAAAAGAAAAAGATTTATATTTCATGGAATAGAGTAACATTTCAAATGGATGGTAGCTTCGAAGAAGGAGAAAGTAGTTTGACAGGCAATCAAGAAAGCTTCGATGAAGAGTATGGGGTGATCTGTGGTCCACCCCACCTTCTAAAACTTGCAGATAATATATGCACATCCCTGCTTGAAAAACACTGTATCGAAGAAATTATGGAAATAGTGTCGAGAAACAGGAATATTTCAGTGTTTATTTTTGCAAGCAGAAGCAAACCGGATAAAGTGAGCGTAATTACAGATTTAGATGGTAAATATAGCTATTCTCACGGGGATCCCCTTTTCATTCCTCTTCCAAAAAAGTTCGCTGTTCTTGAACCAGATAAAAAATATTTTGAGAGAACTTTAAGAGCCAATATCCTTCTGACGGTGCTTGAAGCTGACGAGAAGGAATTGCATCGATGACAAAAGGGAATTTCATGCCAGTTATTTTTCAGTTTAAGCATGATACATCGCATTCTGCCTGTTTAAGAGGATGGAGACATGACAATCAAAAAATATTTTATATTAAGATGTGTGAGGGGTTAGCATGGTATTGAAAAAATTAAATCAGGAATCTGAGATAGCTTTACGTCATCTTCAGGTTATGGAGACGGTGTGGGAGAATCAGCCAATCGGAATTTTCAAACTTGCTGAAATAATGAAACTTCCAAGACATAAAATAAGATACTCACTTCGAGTACTGGAACAGTCCGGAATAATTCAACCTACGCAGTACGGGGCAATTATAAAAGAGGGTTCAGATGAGACAATCAAAAAAATGAAAAATGACCTTAAAGAGGCAATCGAAAGAATTGAACGGATGTCGCAGATGATTCAAAAATTTTAAAAATGTTAATATTGAAAAGAATCTTATAATAATAAGCTTACTCTACAACTTCAGCAAATGCATACTTTCTGAGGACTCGATTTACTCTGACAGTTACTTCGTCATCAACCCTTGTTCCGGGGACAAAAACAACAAAACCACTTACCTTGGCTATTCCATCCCCTCCACTTCCGAGAGCTTCAATTTTAACATTTATTACATCTCCGACCTCAACAGGAGGTCTTCTTCCAAAATTTTCCAATTTCTACACCTCCATATTCAATTAAAAATTTTACTGGATGTTATTTAATTTTTATGATTTATTGCCCCAATTATTGCTTCAATTTTACAAAAAAGTGGATTTAAATATATTTGCTTATTAAAATTCTCAGCGATTTTTTAACGTCATCGGGAATCCTGGAAGGGTCTGTAGTGATGGCAAATTTCAGTGAATTTCTACATTCGCAGTCATCATCAGAAAGTCGTGGAATGAGTTTTCTTAAAACATTTCTAACCTTTTCTTCGTTTTTTGCTGCATTATTAAGGATTGTTGCCACATCGACATGATGTTCTTTCCAGACATCATAGTCTGTGACGGTTGCCAGAGTTATATAGCATATCTCCGCTTCCCTTGCAAGTTTTGCCTCAGGAATTGCAGTCATTCCGATAATGTCGAATCCGAGCTTGCGGTATACTTCAGATTCTGCTTTTGTTGAAAACTGCGGACCTTCTATACACACATAAGTTCCACCAGAATGGTAGCTATAGCCAAGTTCCTGAATCACTTTTTCAGCTATGGAAGTGAGTGAACGACAGAATGGCTCCGCAAAGCCGGTGTGAACAACGATATCATCGAAAAAAGTATTTTCTCTCAGTCTCGTTCTATCGTAGAGCTGTGAAGGAATGACAATATCAAGCGGGTGAATCTCTTCTCTGAGTGAGCCAACAGCAGCCACACTGATTATTTTCTGGACTCCAATCTTTTTTAGTGCAAATATATTCGCCCGATAGGGAACATTCGATGGGCTATATACATGTCCCCTTCCATGTCTTGATAGGAAAGCTACTTCTTTCCCCTCAAATTCCCCGAGTACAATCGAGTCAGAAGTTTTTCCGAATGGAGTATCTACATTCACTTCCTTAACATTCTCAAATGCATTCTGGTCATAAACACCCGTTCCACCGATTATCGCAACTTCAGCCTTCATCACCTAACCTCCAGATTGTTTTCCCTCAGATATTGTATAATTATTTTGCCTTCAATTTTGTATCGACTTGAATAAGCTGTTCAGTAAAAATCCTAAAAAAGAATCAACCCGATAATCCAAAAAAGAACATCCCCTAACAGGAGAGAAATTATAAAGCCAGCGGTTATGAAAACGAGAAAAGGAAGTCCGGGAGTGACCCATATTTTATCAACTTTACCATTCTCCCTAGCCTTTTTTAACTCTCTCAGCATTTTTTCATCTGGTTCAACACCCCTCTTCACTCTCACAAGCTTTCCGCTGTTAATGTACTCAAGCAGGTTGTGAAATCTTGGAATTCTATCCGCATCGACCCTGTAACCGGTGAAATAATAAAGTAAATTTCCCCCTTTAAGCCCTTTCTTAAGGTTTTTGATGAAAACAAAAAGGATAACTGCCGGAGAAAAAATAATCGAATTTGATAAAGTGGAAAAGGCAAGAATCCCAAAGCCCTTGTTTATAATTGGTGTAAAAAATATCTCAGGATAAACAGGATATATCACAGAGAGAACAATTAACGCTTTGGCATCCGCTCCACCCCACATTCCAAACTGATAGAAAAGATATGAGAGAGAAAATATCAGTATAAATTGAAATAACATGAATAATAAATTGAATTTTACAATAAAGTATTCTAAAACAACAAATGGTGCGAAAATCAGTAACATGTATTTCCACAATCTGTTGGGAACTCTTCTCTCCTCTAAATCGACTTTACAGGCGAATATGAGGAAAGGAATTGTGACAGTCACCTTCAGGAGGTAAAAATATTCTGTTATCATTCTTAACAAATTCTCATTCTAATACTAAGCTTTAACGTGGAATGAATATGCAATGAACAGGAAACCGAGTGTCAGAATACTCATAACAAGGGGCATAACAACATTGGGTGATGCGATTAAATTGAATGCAGATGCCATGAATATCGCAACGCCAGCCATTGACGTCAGAATAAACCCGGCAAGCAAGAACAGCATGTCTGTCCGGGATGTGGTAACCTGTGCCTTAAGAACTACACCGATTACCAGCAGGCTTGCACCTATAAAAGCGAATCCGAAAAGGAAGTATAAAATTAAAAAATAGATGTCGATGATTTCAAACGCCTCCTCAGCTCAGATCCACCTGTGTCTTTCCACTCAATGATTCCGGTATTAATATTGCAATTTCTGTTGTAGCACCTGTTGTAGGAATCAGCCTTATTGTGGCATCTTCACTCTCCCC
>MTMJ01000019.1 GCA_002010045.1 Archaeoglobus sp. JdFR-22
AAGGCAGATGTACCAAAGAGATATCTCAAGAGGAGGGTTTATGTGATTGTTACAAAGTATGTGGTAGAAGAATGAGTCTGTGAATTTTGTCCCAAAACCTAATGACAGGCAAAAATTTTAAGTCTCACATAATTAATTGCCCGCCATGGTGGATGTTTTTGTCATAGATTCAATAAGGACTCCTGTTGGAAGATTTGGCGGGGCATTGAAAGATATGTCTGCTCAGAATCTCGGCGCAATTGCGATTAAAAACCTGTTGAAAAAGCTTGAATTAAACCCTGTCCCCGAAAGGAATCATTACATCAAAAAACTTGAATCAGCGAAGACTGAGTTTGAAGAAAAATATCACGATTATGAAGGGGTTGAAATTGAGATTGATGAAGTAATTATGGGTAATGTACTTCAGGCAGCACTGGGACAGAATCCTGCACGCCAGTCATCAATTTTTGCCGGAATTCCAAAAGAGACTCCAGCATTTACAGTGAATAAGGTGTGTGGTAGCAGTCTTAAAGCGATAGCAATCGCGGCAGCGAGTATTGCATGCAGGGACAATGAGACAGTTATAGCAGGTGGTATGGAAAGCATGAGCAATGCACCATACGCAATCCCGAACGCAAGATGGGGGATAAGGATGTTTAACAGTGATATAGTCGATTTAATGATTCATGATGGATTGTGGGAAATCTTTTATGGATATCACATGGGCATGACGGCAGAAAATCTTGCCGAATTATATCGGATTACAAGAGAGGAGCAGGATGAGTTTGCGTTCAAGAGCCACATGAGAGCAGTGAAAGCAACTGACAGCGGATATTTCAGTGAGGAGATAACTCCAGTCCGAATAAAGCAGAAGAGGGATGAGATTGTGGTTGATACGGATGAACATCCACGCAGGGATACAAATATTGAGAAACTGAGTAAACTACCTCCTGTCTTCAAAAAGGACGGAACTGTTACAGCCGGCAACGCAAGCGGGATTAATGACGGTGCTGCTGCTCTGCTTCTAACATCATCCATGAAAGCAGAAGAGAGCGGATTGAAGCCTGTGGCAAAGATTTTAGGTTATGCTTCTGGAGCTATTGACCCGGCTTACATGGGTCTGGGCTCAGTTCCAGCAATACTGAAATCACTCGAGAAGGCAGAACTGAAGCTTGACGACATAGATTTGCTTGAGCTGAATGAAGCTTTTGCTTCCCAAGCACTTGCTGTGATGAGGGAGCTTGAGCTTGATGAAGACAGAGTTAATGTGAATGGCAGCGGCATATCTCTCGGGCATCCCATTGGTGCCACGGGAGCAAGAATAACAACTACACTGTTGCATGAGATGAAGAGAAGGAAAGCCAGTTATGGTGTGGCAGCGTTATGCATTGGTGGCGGTATGGGATTTTCGATTGTGTTTGAGAGGATTTGAATTGCCTGTGGATAGTTGCAGCAATTGTGTCTTGCTATTTACTTGAGAAGAGTTACAGTGATTCGTCTTTAGGTAGCCTTAAATCCTTTACCAATGAAATAAATCTCGGAACTCCTTTTTCTTGATGCCTGAGGAGCGTGAAACTTTTTGAATCTAAAATACGGTTTGAATTCATTAAAAACATCCTGAACATCGCTACCCTGAAAAATCTTAACAATGAAGTTCCCTCCGGGTTTTAAAACCCGTCTAGCAATATTGAAGGCTGCTCTTGCAAGCTCAACTGACCGGAAGTGGTCAACATCCCAGTTACCTGAGATTTTTGGTGATGCATCGCATATTACCACATCATAGTACTCTCTTACACGCATGATCTCTTCAAGAGTTTCATTCTCCGTAATATCTCCCTGAATGAATACAACTCCTTCAATCTTATCCATAGGGTTCAGGTCTACTGCAACAACTTCTGCACCCAGTTTTGCTGCAACCTGACTCCATCCTCCGGGAGCTGCACCCAAATCAAGAACTGCTCCTTTCCTTATTACTTTAAACTTTCTGTTAATCTGAAGAAGCTTGAAAGCTGCCCTGCTTCTGTATCCCTTTTTCTTGGCTTCCCAGTAGAAGTAATCCTGCTGACCTTTCTTCATTTCAATCTGATTTTCATCAGGATTTAATTACTTTCATGCCAATCTTCCTTTTTCTTGGCCCATCAAGTTCCACGAAAAGAATGCTCTGCCATGTTCCGAGGTCTAAGTTACCTCCAGATACTGGCACTGTGATGCTGTTTCCGATTAGAATAGCCCTCAGGTGAGCATCAGCATTATTATCTATTCTATCATGCTCGTAACCTGCTCCGGTGGGTATAACCCTCTCAAGAATATTGAGCATATCTTCTTTCAGCCCTGATTCGTTCTCATTAACTGTGATTGCTGTTGTGGTGTGTTTTGTATAGACAATTACCATTCCATCACTCACCCCACTATTTTTTACCTCCTCTTTTACCTTTGAGGTAATATCGATTACTTCCACCCTCTTTCCGGTTTTTATTTCAATCAAACCAACCACCCCTATGGAATTTTTGCAAAAACATCTTTCCCGCTTTCAAGTCTTAGTTCTCCAAATTCAATTCTTTTAACATCCTTTCTTGCTGGAGTGATAATTTTAATTTTTTTGTTCTCAAAATCAACATTCTCGATCAGCCCAATTCCAAGGTATTTTTCAGAATAGATGCCCACCATCAGATTTTTGAAGTCGTTCTCTGCAAGGATATTTACCTCCTCCACACCATATATTTCCTTAATTGCTCTGAGCAATTCAAACCCTGCCTCAAATTTTGTTCTTACAATAATATTCAGGAAATCGTAGCCTTTTTCAGTAAAAATGATCTCTTCTTCAATCAACTCACTCAATAATGAGTCATGAATCTCTTCTCCTTTAAACAGACTTGTATTGTAAACGATGTTGCAATCAAATTCCATCATTTCAGCATCCTCGAGCCACTTTGAATAAATCCTCTCCCTGATAACTCCTCTCAATTCTCTGCTTCTCTTCTTCAAGACAAAGGAATCGACCCTGTATACTTCATAATCTTCAAGATAGTACGGTATTTCGCCAAAACAGGCAATGACATCTGGTTCAATAATTTCAAGCTTTGCAAGCTTGTAATCTCTCGCCCTTCTCCCTCTAATCCAGCCCGTGGAGTCTATAATTGCTTCATCGCTCCCGATAATATTACTGAGCCTTTTGACGCCCCGGATACACCTCGATACATTGTTTGCCGGAGAGATATAACCTGTAAAAAAACCATCAAACATTTTGATGTCAGATAGAGACAGAATCCCCTCTTCAGCAATCCCAATTCCCATCGCCGCAGGATGTGCAATGCTCGCCTGACCCACATCGAGGTCAACAACCCATTTGATATTCTGTTTTTTGTTGACTAAATACGTTGCAAGACTACTTTTTCCGCTGTCCGGCTCTCCAAAAATGAATATTCTTCTCCAATCTTCTTCAACAAGCTCCGTCCAGCTTTCAGGAATTGTAGAGCCTTCAACTTCCATACACTTGCCTGAAAGCTCTATCTCAGAATCCGACAGGAAGTAAACAGGCAAGACTCTCCCTTCTGGCACATTCACGTTCCTCAACAGACTACCAAAAACCTCTGCATTCCCTTTTATAACTTTTATTTCAGCGTAACCCTCGACAAGTAGTGTGGTGTCAGTCTCCACTTTTTTGAGTGTTCTTGAGCCAGTCATTGATTTAACTCAATGCTAAAAAATATTAGAGTATTAGACAAAACATTTTTAACCAATAACTACAAAATGGCTACATGGGACGAAAACCTGAAAAAGAAGTTGTTAAGTGGTTAACTGCAGAAGA
>MTMJ01000076.1 GCA_002010045.1 Archaeoglobus sp. JdFR-22
CTTCTGCAGTTAACCACTTAACAACTTCTTTTTCAGGTTTTCGTCCCATGTAGCCATTTTGTAGTTATTGGTTAAAAATGTTTTGTCTAATACTCTAAAAAGAATTAAATAATTTTGCTGAAAGTCAGTTATACTCATGAAAACAAAAAAATATGATCTGATTGCGATAGGCACAGGTTCAGCGATGAACATTGTGGATGCTATTCTTTCAAAAAATCCAGATTTTAAGGTTGCTGTAATTGATAAAGATGAGCCCGGAGGAATCTGTCTTACAAGGGCGTGCATACCTACTAAGGTTCTACTTTATCCTGCCGAGCTGATTAAGCAAATATGGAGGGCAGAGGAATTTGGTATAGACATCAATCTAAACAGAATCAATTTCAGGAAGATTATGGACAGAATGCATTCTCTGATAAATCCGGACATTAAAATGATAAAAAGAGGTTTATCTTCAGCGCCCAACATAGATTATTATCAGGATGTTGCTGAATTTACAGAGCCATATACGTTGAAGGTTGGCAAAGATTTGATTTCCTCAAACTTCATTTTACTGTGCACAGGTTCAAAGCCGATGATACCTGAAATAAAGGGAATTGAACATGTAGATTACCATACAAGTGATACCATCCTGAATATTACAGAGTTGCCTGAAACACTTGCAATTGTGGGTGGAGGTTATATTGCTGCTGAATATGGACACTTTTTTGGATGTGTGGGTTCTAAGGTTACAATTATCGGAAGAAACCCACAGTTCCTTCCTCAGGAAGAAGAGGAAATATCTGAAGTATTGAGGAGAGAAATGAGCAGTTATGTTGATATAATCACAAATCATGAGGTCAGGGAAATCTCTCAGCTAAGTGATGGTAAGAAGAAATTGATAATAGAGAACAGGGAAACCGGGGAAAAAAATTCGATTACTGTCGATGAAGTCCTCATAGCAACAGGCAGGGCACCCAACTCGGATATACTCAAGCCTGAGAAGGGAGGCATAAAAACCGACAGGGGAGGGTGGATAATTGTCAATGAATACCTTGAAACAAGCCAGAAAAACATATGGGCTTTTGGAGATGCAACTGGCAGACACATGTTCAAACATGTTGCAAACTACGAGTCGAGAGTTGTTTATTACAATGCAGTACTGAATAAAAAGGTCAAAGTGGATTACCACGCTGTACCCCATGCTGTCTTCACATATCCTGAGATTGCAAGTGTGGGGGTGGGTGAAAGAGAAGCAGTAAATAAATTTGGGAAGGAAAAAATAGCTATAGGTTTCTCAAAATTTGGCGAGACTGCTAAAGGACGTGCAATGAATGCAAAAAATTACTTTGTAAAGGTAATTGTGGAGAGGGAGACTGATAGAATACTTGGCTCTCACATAATTGGACCCCATGCATCAATACTCATACAGGAAATCATCAATCTTATGAATACGTCAGAAGGGACGTTTCACCCGATATTTGAGGGAATGCACATACATCCCGCACTCAGCGAGGTTGTGGAGGGAGCTTTTTACTCACTTATGAGCGTTGATACATACCATCACGTTATAAAGCATCATCTCAGCGAGTAAATCATCATGTGGAGTCAGATTGAGATAAGGGTGAGTGTTGACCTTATTCCCCTTATTTTCCGAATGTATTCTATCAGATTTCTGAGCTCGTCGTTATCCGCTGTGACGACCTTCACTACCATATCATAAACTCCGTAAACAATGTTAGCTTCAACAACCCCATTCATTTTCTTGAGAGAATCATAAACACTGTATTCATTACCAGTATCAGTGTTAATCAGTATGTATGCTGTTGTCATAATTGATTCTTTATTCTCAAAAATTAAATAACTTTCTGATTCAGACAAATATATAAAAATATTTCTTGAACTAAAAATATTCAGTTATAGCAGACAAGACTCCTGACGCTTCCCAGATTTAATTTTGTGTTCAGCATTGTCTCCTTTATGTCTGCGTTCAATCCTCTTTTTCCAGAGATATACTTCTGTGCTTCAGAAATAACCTGACAGTACTTCGGGCAAACGCCTTTTTCAAAGTTGAATCCATCGCAAAACTCCATGTTAGAACAGTGAATCGTCCTTATGTTCTCATTTCTTGTGTTTATACTGATTACTGCCTGAATTCTAGAGATTCCAACCCTCAAATACATGTGCTTTTCCGGCATATCTGGATGAGATACAGTTACCATAATAAAATTTTAGAAAATATAATGGTGATAATGAGGAAGGTTTGATAATCGAAAAAGCCCTTGAGAACAATTAAAAAAATGGGAATGGTTAGTACATTCCTCCCATTCCTGCCATTCCTGCCATTCCTGCCATTTCTTCTGGGCTGGGACCTTTACTCTCCGGTGCTTTTGCTGCAATCACATCATCAATACGTAGAAGCATCACCGCTACCTCGGTTGCTGAGCTGATTGCGTGTGTCTTGACTCTCAGCGGTTCAAGGACACCCTCATCACCCATGTTGGTGATACTTCCATCCTCCACGTTGATTCCATGGTGTTTATCGGCTTTTTCATGTGCGGACTTCAGCTCCACAAGAACAGTTATGGGGTCGAGTCCAGCGTTCTCAGCAAGAGTCTTTGGAATGACTTCGAGAGATTTTGCAAATGCTTCAACCGCCAGCTGCTCCCTTCCACCAAGACTTGGAGCCCACTCTCTCAGTCTGAGCGACGCCTCAATTTCTGGAGCGCCTGCACCCGGGACGATTTTACCATCCTCAATGGCAACTGAGACAACTCTTATGGCATCCTCAATGCCTCTTGTAACCTCATCGACCACATGCTCAGTCCCACCTCTGACAAGGATTGTAACAGCCTTTGGATTCTTGCAACCGGTTATGAACACCATCTTTTCATCACCAACTTTCTTCTCAGCAACTGAAGACGCTTTTCCCAGGTCATCAGGATTTACCTCTCTCAACTCTGAGTGAACCTTTGCTCCTGTTGCTTTCCCAATTTTTTCGAGATCGCTCTTTTTAACTCTTCTTACAGCAAGAACTCCTTTCTTTGCGAGATAGTACTGTGCGAGGTCATCAATTCCTTTCTGGCAGAAAACAACGTTTGCTCCTGCCTTTACCACGTTATCAACCATCTCTTTGAGCATTCGTTCTTCCTGTTCGACAAATTTCTGAAGCATCTCTGGATCTGTAATTCTTATCTTTGCGTCAGTCTCGGTCTCTTTCACTTCGAGAGCTGAGTCTAACAGAAGGATTTTTGCATCTTTAATCTTCTTTGGCATTGCGGGATTTACAACTTCTTTGTCAAGAACAATACCATCAATTAGCTCAGTATCTTCAACACTGGCACCATGTCGTTTTTCAACTTTAACGTAGTCCGTATTGGCTTTAATCTTGCCATTCTCCTCTTCAGCGATAATTTGTACAGCTTCTACTGCAATCTCTGCCAGCCTGTTTACAGCTACCTCTGCTCCCTTTCCTGTCATAGCTGTTGCAGCTATCTTCTTCAGAATATCCGTATCATCTTTGCTGACGGAAATAGCACTTTCCTCAATAACTTCCATTGCCTTCTCAGCCGCAAGTCTGTAACCGTTTGACACAATAGCAGGATGAATATCCTGATCCAGCAATTCTTCAGCTCTCTTCAGCAGTTCACCTGCAATAACAACAGCAGTTGTTGTGCCATCCCCTACCTCATTGTCCTGTGT
>MTMJ01000109.1 GCA_002010045.1 Archaeoglobus sp. JdFR-22
GTCAATGTCCTTTTGATTGGGATGGTTGTAGCTGTTGGTATAAGAGAAAAGAGAGTCTTGCAGAGGTTGGCTGAGATGTGAGTTGGCAAGTACCTTATATAAGATTTATCCCATTATGGAAGTGGCTATCATAGTAATTGATAATGCCACCTCAAGTACTCACAATCATTTCTTTCAAAATCTTTTTATATCTGATTTGAGAAGCATCTCAAAAATGAGATAATATGTATTGAGGTAAAAAATGCTCGGGATATTGAAACAGCTTGCGCTCATGGATGCAACGCGGAGCTTTGTTAAAATAAGCTCAAAGGAGCTTGCTGACAGAATTGGCCAGAGTTTGCAGACTGCTGCGAGGAAACTTAAGGAACTTGAGGAAAATGGCATGATTGAGAGGGTTCTCGACAAAGATGGTCAGTTCATCGCGATAAATGAAAAAGGCAAGAAATTGCTTTACAAGGAATATCTTGAGTATAAAAAAATATTTGAGAGAGGTGAGAGCATTATAATTACAGGAAAGGCGATGAGTGGAGTAGGAGAAGGCAGGTATTATGTTTCTCTGCAGGGGTATAGAAAACAGTTTATTGAGAAGCTGAATTTTGACCCTTTTCCGGGAACACTGAACATCAAAATTAATAAAGAACATCTTTACTTCAGGAGAAAGCTTGATGAGGAAGAGGGGGTAAAGATTGAAGGATTTTCTACTGAGGATCGAACATTTGGAGAAGTAAAAGCTTTCAGATGCAGAATTAATGGTATAGAAGGCGCTGTTGTTTTACCACAGCGAACACACTATCCGGCTGACATTATTGAGGTTATATCTGAGGTTCGAATCAGAGAAAAACTCAATCTAAAGGATGGGGACACAGTCAATGTGGAGGTGATTTTTTGATAGAGGAGGCTTTAAAGGCATTCAGAAGGGGTGAGCCCGTTCTCATATATGATTTTGATGATAGAGAAGGGGAGACAGACATAGCAATTCCCGCATTCAGTGTCACTCCAGAAGACATTGCAATGATGAGGAATGATGGCGGCGGGTTAATTTGTGTTGCGATTCACCCGGTAGCGACTGAGAGACTCAGGCTACCATTCATGCACGATGTTTTGAGGGTAGCAAGTGAGAAAATGAATGAACTTGTCTCTGTCTCTGTTGCACGGGACATCAAGTACGATTCCCGTTCTTCGTTCTCACTCTGGGTAAACCATCGTGATACATTTACCGGTATTACTGACTCAGATAGGGCATTGACGATAAAGAGATTAGGAGAAGTTGTGGATTATGTGATGATGGGTCATGAATTTGATTTTGGAAGTGAGTTCAGGAGTCCGGGGCACGTTGCGCTGTTAAGGGCAGCAGAAAGCCTTACTTACAATAGAGTTGGGCAGACTGAGCTCAGTGTTGCACTTGCAGAGATGGCGGGTATTGGCCCAGCGGTTGCAATCTGTGAGATGCTTGATTCATCCAACGGGAAGGCTTTGAATAAGGAAGGAGCAATGCAATATGGAATCAAGAATGGAATCCCATTTATAGAAGGAAAAGAAATCGTGGACTCTTATAAAGAATTTAAAGAAGTCAAAGCAAAATTATTCATCTAATTTCAATTCGGATGGATAATATTTATATTCCCCTGAAATTCAATCCCTCTGGTGAATTTCATGAAGAACATTTATGTCGAGGAACTTGTTCATACTCCAATCGAGAGTCAGCGAATTGAAATCGTTGAAAGAAAAGGGATTGGGCATCCTGATAGTCTTGCTGACGGGATTGCTGAGGAAATGAGCAGAGCTATAAGCAGAGAGTATTTGAGGAGGTTGGGTGTGGTTCTGCATCACAATACCGACGAAGCCCAGATTGTTGCGGGGAGGGCAAATCCCTACTTCGGAGGAGGAGAGGTTATTGAACCCATCTACATCCTTCTGGTTGGTAGAGCAACCAAGAAATTTAACGATATCTTCATACCAACAGATAAAATCGCTTTAAAAGCTGCTAAGAATTATGTTAAAAACTATATGAGGTATCTTGATCCTGAATCAGATATTATTTTTGATATAAAACTCGGTGAGGGAAGTACATCCCTTAAAGAAGTCTTTAAAAAAGGTGTGGTGCCTTGTGCGAATGATACTTCATTTGGAATAGGTTTTGCGCCCCTATCGGAGACAGAAAATCTCGTAAAAAATGTTGAAAAAAGAATTTACAGTGAATTTAGAAAGAAAAATCCCGCAATTGGTGAGGATGTAAAGGTAATGGGACTCCGAGAAGATAATAAGATTACTCTAACAGTCGCATGCGCTTTTATAAGTGAGAATGTGAGGAATGTTGAAGAATACATCACATTGAAGGATGAACTCGGCAAGTGGGTTAAAGACATCTCTCACGAGTATACTGAGAGAGAAGTAACCGTCAACGTTAACACAGCTGACGACTATGAGAAAGATTGTGTTTATCTTACTGTTACAGGTACTTCTGCTGAGAATGGAGATGATGGTAGTGTGGGTAGAGGAAACAGGTGCAATGGATTGATTACACCCGGAAGACCTATGAGTATGGAAGCAACAAGTGGCAAAAACCCGATCAATCATGTGGGTAAGATATACAATCTTCTTGCAACACAGATTGCCAGTGATTGCTACGAAGTTGTTGAGGGAATCAGGGAAGTACACGTCAGAATCCTATCTCAGATTGCGAAACCTGTCAATGACCCAAAAGCGCTCAGCATTCAGATTATTCCTGAGAAAGGGCATAACGTAGAGAAGATGGAATCTAAAGTGAGAACTGTTGCAGAACAATGGCTGGATGACACATCAAAAATCACTGAAATGGTAATTAACGGTGAGCTTGAGACGTTCTGAGATATACTGATGCTGGCAAATTTCAAATTTATTATAACTTTATATTATAATTAACAAATTAAAAAGCTATAAAAGTGTTCTCGCATATAAAAAATATGTGGAAGGGAAAGAGGACAAAATTTTAAGTTCTGACACAAGAAAAGAAATCCTTATCAACCTGAAGCAGAGAAACAAAACGCTTTCAGAGTTATCGAGGGAAATTGGAGTATCCAAACCAGCAATATTGAAACATCTCATTTTTCTGAGCTCTTCAGAAGCGGTGAAGAGAATAAAGAACGGTAACAGATTCATCTATTACAGAATTACAGAAAAAGGAAAGAGAATGACAGACCTCATTATATCAGTAATCGTTGCTGCATTCGGCACTTCCATTGTTCACAAAATCTCTGTGAAGGAGGAAGTTGGATACAAGGTGGCAGAAAAGGCTCCTGAAACTGTACCACTTCCAGAAGAAGCTCCCGCTCAGGTTCCAAAAATAGCTGAAATCTCCACACCCACTCCAGAACCTGTGAAAGATCTCTCACAGGAAGCCACCCGTTTGCCTGTTGAAGTTGTTGTCACATTCATTCTGATTTTTGTTGCTGTATTTTTTACTATCAGGATTTTGAAAAAGAGAAAAAATTAGAATTAGAGTATTAGACAAAACATTTTTAACCAATAACTACAAAATGGCTACATGGGACGAAAACCTGAAAAAGAAGTTGTTAAGTGGTTAACTGCAGAAG
>MTMJ01000108.1 GCA_002010045.1 Archaeoglobus sp. JdFR-22
TCCAGTAGTTTTTACCAGCTAGCTCAGAGAATCAGTTTTGCGGAGAAGTGGGTTAAGGAATTTTTGAATTTTGGTTAAGTAAGTTATGTCAAATACTATAAGTTGACAGTGTCATCAATTTTCCTCAATTTCCAGTATCCTTTTGGCATCTCATCTGAAATCACAGTCACCTCAGCTGAGACACTAACTTCCATTGAAGGTTTCATGGCTATCTTACCATCTATCAGAACATGACCCATTTTAATTGCCTCTTTCGCTTTTTGCCTTGTTGAGAAGAATCCTTCTGTGAGTAGATACTTATCGAGTCTCATTTGAAAATTTCAAGCATCCCAGAACAATCTTTCCTGCTTCTTTCTTTTCGGAATTTCATTTTCATGTGTATTGATTTCCATCCAGTCAACCCATTCCTGTGGTGCATTCTTGCTCAACCCACCATGGCTTGTAAGCCTCTTTCTGACTCTGATTAGCACAGGTGAATTAATTGCAACCCCTGCAACAAGAGCCTGCCCTTTTGTTAGGCCAGGAAGCTCTTCAATCATTTCTCTGCCTATGCTTTCCACACTGTTTTTGATATTTTCGTGATCCGCCGGGTTAACAATTCGCATAATTATCTGAGTCATACACTGGCTCAGAATATCAGAGTCAATTTTAGATGGCCGCTGACTTATCAGACAGACTCCCACTCCAAACTTTCTTCCCTCTGCAAGTATTGTCCGTAGAACTCTATAGCTTCTGGAATCTCTTGATGCAAATCTGTGCGCTTCCTCAATAATCAAAAAGACAGGGTATTCGAGCAGTTCACCAGTCGTGCCTTTTTCTGCGTTTATTCTTGCGTTGAGTATTCTTTTGAGGAGAACTGACGTAAGAATTTGCTGTTCAATGTCACTCATCTCGTTTAACTGTAGCACGCTTGCTTGCCCCGGTTTAAGCAAGTCTTTAAGTTCATTGTGGACAAAATCATCAATAATGTCAACATTTTTTACATATCTGTTGATTCTCCATGTCAATCCCCTTACAGAGACATCATCAGCACCGGCAATCTCAATAATCTTGTCCATGAGATCCTGTGAAGTAAACTTCATGCCCTTCAATTCCCTGTATGCTCTGTTAAGCAATGCCTCCATTCTATCTGTCAATTCCGGCAGCATTCCAGTAACTTCATCGTATTCAAGCTCACTCAACCTTATTTTAATATCATTTTTGCCAAATATTCTCACATTTGGGGAATAACCGTCTATTCTAAATTCTTCTATCCCTTCTATCTCATTTAATGTGTGATATTCTCCGTGGGGGTCGAGAACAAGTAAAGCTGCCGAGTTATATGGTCTCAAAAGCTCTTCAGCTATTACACCTGCGAGATAACTCTTTCCACTACCGGTCGAAGCGAGGATGCACATATGCTCACTTGTTATGAGCGATGTATCCAGAATAACGGGAACTTCTTCTTCTCGATTGAGAAGGAAACCAACGTGAATCGAGCCAACCTCTCCAGCTCTTTTCTTCATAAGAACTTCCTGAATCGTATCGTTTTCTGCCAGATATATTGCCTGCCCCGGAACAGGTGGAATTCGAGGATTCACAAAACCCAGAATTTCATCAAAATATCCCATAACACCTGCCTTGACATCGAATAGCTCGAACTCTCCTGCATTTATACCCAGTGCCTTAATTATTCTCTCGGGATTAATATCGGGTTTTGAGAGGTATATATCAGGATACAGTCTTAAAGGTGCTCTCTTTGTTATTCTGCAAATCACCTTTTCCCCATTGTGGACGTAATAAACAAATTCTCCAGTCTTAAGCGCTTTTTTATCTGGAGTTACAAACCTGAACTCATGAGGTATCTCCGCTGGTGCCTTAACAAGTCCCACCGGTCTCACAGCTCCACACCCCTCATTCTGCTGTATTCGATTTCGGCAAGGATAATCTCGAGAAGATCTTTTTCTTCGGGAATTATTTCCATAATTTTTAGAATCAATGCCCTGATAATCGGTATTTCCACCTTCTCCAGTAAAGGAATCAGATAGGGGATTTTAAATTCTCCATTGTAGTGAATCTGCCTTAATTCTTCGTCTTCGACTTTCTCAACCTTATCTCCTACTTTTGGAATCTTTGTAACATCTTCCAAGTTCTCCGTACATAGCAGGAGACATTTTGCAATTCTTCTTGCCTTAAAAACATCAGGTAGAAATTTTTTCACTTCTTCCTTCTCAAGATTCCCCATATACCTTATGTATTCTGGCTCCTCCTGATAGATGGAAGTGACAAGTCCGATTACATCTCCTATCTTTATGAAATCACCCACACAAAAATCAATCTCTGCCTCAAGCTCTCTATGGTTCAAAACTCTTAAAACAACCATTATTTCACCTTACATATCCATTTAAACGATATATCTCTGGAGAATAACCTTCTAAAATCATTTTTCTCCTCATTACTAATTTTTGAGCATTCATGAGCCCTCTCAAGCACATAAGGATACCCTTTTGTGCTTCCAAGCAGACATTCAGCAAAAACAATGCTGGCAGCTTCATGCTGTATATCTCTCATCCATAGAGGGCATTCGATTCTCACGGGCTGTCCCGGATTTACTTTCAGATAGGAGAAGCAGATTTCCTCCCTCTCAAGTTCGAACATCTCTGTATAATCCATAAAACTCAGAGTCTGATTCAAAAGATATGAGTCGTAAACGTTCACACCAATGTTTTTAGCAATGTCTTTTGCATAGCTCCTATCCACGTATCCTATCAGGGGTGTTTCTGTCTTCTTACTTGCTTTAATTATGAATTTTATTGATTCTGCATATTCTTCTCTCAACCTGTCGCTCATATCTGCTGTAAATGTTGAAGATAAGCTTCCGTCAAAAAATAACCAGCTTTTACCATCCATTTCATCTAAAAGCGCATCTATTTCCATTTTAAATCTCAGCAGACTGATATTTTCCTCTATTCCAGCAAATGCCGAGTAATGCTGGATTTTATAGTCGCCTTTTCCGTGGATTATAACAAGCTTCGCAACCTGAATACCACCTATAGGAATGCCAACCTCCTTCAAGGGCATAATCTGGCTTCCATCCACTCCCACAACTCTTTTATCGTCAAGGACATTCAGGTGCCACTTTTCGCTGACTTCAACTCTGAATTTATTTAATTCAGAAATTTTATCCTTGATCAGCTCTCTCTGGTATTCCATGCTGGAATAATAGTCATTCACAGTGTCATAAAATTCCCTTAACTTATACATCAGGCGTCCGTCATATTTCTGCATCTTACCCCCTACTGATAACTTTCGGATGGATAAAATTAAAAGACTTTTCATCTACTCTGAAAGTGATGGAGTAAATAAAACTAAATATTCAAACACACAACATTGCTCGCTCAGAGGTCTCGTTGCATCAGAAAGGCAGTACTCAGGTACTACCTTAACAAGATGAAAAAAGGTCATAAATCCTGTGCGGGGGTTGCCGAGTGCAACGCTCTCGTTGC
>MTMJ01000120.1 GCA_002010045.1 Archaeoglobus sp. JdFR-22
TGTCAATGTCCTTTTGATTGGGATGGTTGTAGCTGTTGGTATAAGAGAAAAGAGAGTCTTGCAGAGGTTGGCTGAGATGTGAGTTGGCAAGTACCTTAAAGACTATCTACCACTTCAAAAATTCTTTGTTTTTATCGAGTTTTTACGGATTTTTCCTCCACCGGTAAATTATCAATGTGGAAATGATCCCGGTTATAGCCAAAACAAGTTCAAATCCCGGTGATTCCTCTTTGGTTTCACCATTGGCAGTTGTTGGAGGAGTTGTAGCAGGTGGAGTTGCAACTGCAGAAGCTGGAGTCTCTTCAACAAGTGAAGCAATTACTTCAACCTGCGGTATGCCTGATTCGAATTTGTGATAATTTCCACTAGCATCTGCATACAATGCTGTAGCTTTGGGTAAATTGAACTTACCTGCCTGTTTTGACTTTATAATGTACTGGAAAGTTCTTGACTCTCCTGGTTTTATTTCATCGTACTTCGCTGACTTTTGTCCAGTTATGAAGTCAAAGTCATCTGATAAGAAGTCCTTAACTTCTATGTCCTTTATTGTTGTTTTTCCAATATTTTCTACTGTTACAGATACTGTTGTCTCCTGTCCCTGTTTTATTGACCATGGCGAGACTGTTTTTGTCAGGATTAGTGGTGTTGCTATGACTGGTTGTTCTTGTGAAAGAGTGGGAGTTGGTTCAGGAGATGTATATTTACGAACAAGGATATAATCAATTAACACGTCTAAAGTCTCTCTAGAAATTAAGCTAATTCTTTTATTTGAATAATCTTTATCTGTTGTTTCAACTGTATAAGTCCCCCTGTTTGTGATACATTCAAATTCTAACGCTCGATTACCTATTCTCGCAACAAAATACATACTTCCCATATTGTTCTGCAGAGAAAAATAAGCGTTCTTGGCTAATACAGCTGCATCTCGGACATTTTGCGTCCCTACATGCTTTCGAATACAGAGAGTCATAACTTTTATGTTCTAAAGCAAACTCATAAGCATTTGTATTCTCAGAGTCACCATATGTAGTTCCTATACCTCCACTACCATCAGCTTGTTTTCCGGTCGATATTACTTGATACTCTACTGCTATATCTCTACTAAACGTTAACTTTGTTCTCAACTCAGCATCACAGTCATTGGGTGCATCTAGCTTAGCATATCCATACTGAACAGATAATGAAGCGCATGATCCTCTTGATGAGAGAAAATTCCATTTAGTTGTATCCAATCCAGCTCTTTCAAAGTCATCAAAAAATTCAAACGTAGCATCTCCATCGCTTACAGCATTTGCACTCGGATTCCCATAATACATCTTAATCTTAGTCTGTCCATTCGCTTGTATTGCTGGAACTTTAACCCATATCTTTGCTTTTCCTGAAGACCATTCTTCAATCCAATATGATAATTCATTCCCTTCTGAATCAACAAATCTTATATCTGAACCGTCAGGTTTAGCTTTTGAGAAATCAAAGTTAGCTGAATTAAGCTCTATTAAAATCTGGTAATCTGTCAGCGTACTGCCTGAGTTTTCCTTTACCGTTATTTCTCTGTAGTATTTCCAGTCTCCACCACCTGCATTAGATAGGCTGAGAGCTGATGTGGCTCCAGCACTAAATAATAAAATTAAAAGTCCAAATAGAATCGCCCTCATTTTTATTCCCCCCTCATCTCCTCCTGAATGCATATGCAATTATCACAATCCCGGCAACCACTATTGCGATTATCGCTATGATTCCAGTTGGCTGCCGCCACCATGCTGGGGATGGAGTTACTGCAGGCTTGGCAGTTATCGTTAGTTCAGGGGTGGTTGTAGGAAGTGGTGTCTCTGCAGGAGTGGGAGTCATTGTCGGGATTACAGCCGGGGTAACGCCCACTGTCTGAGGAGTTACTGCTGGTGTTTGAGTTGGGGAAGGTGTGGGAGTTGGTAGCAGCAATCCGCCTCCACCTCCTCCTCTGCCACCTCCTGCTGGTGGAGAAGGCTCTGATTCAGTCTTAGCTGTGAGATTATTCCATTCACTGAGTAATCCGGTTGTATCAACAGTTCGTGTTGAGATAGTATGACCAGTTCCCGAGCTGAATCCTGTTGCGTAATAGAATTGAACTCCTTTCGTTACATTCTCCATAAATTCACCATCAATGTAAATCATCACGTGGTCAAAGTCAAGATCATCAGGGTCTTTCCATGTCCAGTTTACCCAAGTTTTTCCTGCTGTATGGGCAAGATTTGTGACTGGAGAGGGTATCGAGTAATTACCTCCTAATCCGTAATCACTTGTGTGATTTACGACAGCATAAACGTAATTCTCATCAGGGTTATTTCCAGCTTCATATACTCTCAGGTCTTCAATGCTCGTATTCGGTGCAGCGGGTATAACGCCTCCAGAATATTCAGTGCAGTTAATCCAGCCGCTTCCATTCCAGTAGAATACTGCCAAACTGCTTTCATCAACCTCCCTAACTTCATCATCTGTGTAATGAAGCTCAATTCTTATTTCAGTGACATTATCCAGATTGGAGGATATGTTCAGGTATTTTATTCCCATACTACCACCCCAACTATACAAAAGCTCAGGTAACAGGTAATCCTGAACCGGCCCATCAGTTGCTCAGAATTTTGATAGCTCAAAATATTTAGATATATACGAAACAAAGATTAGAAACAAAATTCAGAAGCGATCCTCAGAAATAATATTAATAATCCCCGGAAACAATTTGTTATGAGAAAGATAGTGATAATCAAGGACAAGATTGTTCTTGAGATGAGATAGAGGAGGTGAGTGAAGGAGTTGTCAAGAAGATAGGTAATGGTGCAATGATACTTTCTTCCAAGAAACACATAGGAAAGAAGGTCTATGTTCTGGTGAGGAAGGATTAAGATTGGCTGAATTTGAATAAGGGGTTATATGAGATAATTGTGCCCACACAGCATTTAGACCGAAATTCTTAATATAACAGAATAACAAATAAATTATATGAGACTATTAACCTACCGAATTTTACTTAGAAAAGAACCAGAAGGTGGATACACTGTAATCGTTCCTTCTCTTCCCGGCTGTGTTACGTATGGTGATACTATAGAAGAAGCTATAAGGATGGCAAAGGAAGCAATCGAGTTATACATAGAAAGCCTAAAAGAACATGGTGAGGAAATACCAACTGAAGAGGAAACCTTGGAATATACTTTAACTGTAGAAGCTCATGCCTAAGCTCCCTTCTCTTACTCCACAGAAAGTTATCAAAATATAAGGTACTTGCCAACTCACATCTCAGCCAACCTCTGCAAGACTCTCTTTTCTCTTATACCAACAGCTACAACCATCCCAATCAAAAGGACATTGAC
>MTMJ01000011.1 GCA_002010045.1 Archaeoglobus sp. JdFR-22
AGTTTTTACCAGCTAGCTCAGAGAATCAGTTTTGCGGAGAAGTGGGTTAAGGAATTTTTGAATTTTGGTTAAGTAAGTTATGTCAAATACTATAAATTATTGTTGACCTTTCTCCAAAACACATCTCAAAAATACTCAGAGATCAGGTAGAGAGACAGCACTGCTTTAGGCCATATGCAGCACAGAGAATAAACACTTAGTAATTATACCAGAATTGAAAATAAAACATGAACAAAAAATTTTAATAACGAAGTAATTTGACGAGTTTCGGTGGTCACCTTGACTGAGGTGGAAGTAAACGAAGAAGAAAGTGTATTTCACAAAAAACTGAAGCTAAAATTGAAAGAAAGAGGTAAGGAAGGCAGAATAATTCTTCTGAAGGATTATCTCGATTATATCATAAGAAATGATAAAACCATGCCCCCTGATTTTCCCACATTTGTCAGAGAAATAATGGGTCTTGATGATAGAAAAGGATTCATTCACATAAGAATATGGCACGAGAACAGTGAACTTGTCGAATTTGCAAAAGCGATGGGTTACGAGTTTAAAGTCGATCACTATGATTGAAGACGATTTCTCTGTTGGTGAGGCTCTTGTAGGAGAGGAGCCTGAAATTGCCCATATCGACCTTATTGTGGGTAAGAAAAACGGTGCAGCAGGTATTGCATTTGTTAGTTCTTTAGCCCAGCCAAAAATGGGACACACGCCTATACTGGGTGTAATCAGACCAAATCTTCCCACAAAACCATCAACTCTAATTGTTCCAAAGGTAACCATTCGAAATCTTGAGGATGCTGAGAAGATTTTTGGGCCCGCTCAGAGTGCTGTGGCAAAAGCCATAGCTGATGCGGTTGAGGAGGGAATAATCTCCAAAAACGGAGCAGAGAATCTTATCGTGATAGTATCGGTTTTTATTCATCCAAGAGGGAGCGACTATCAGAGGATATACAGATACAATTACGCTGCCACCAAACTTGCCTTAAAAAGGGCACTGGATAAGTTTCCGAATATAGATAAAGTTTTAGAGGAGAAGGATAAATCTATGCACGCTATGATAGGATTTAGGATAAATAATTTAAAGAAACCCCCATATCTGGAGGTTGCACTGGATATACCGGACTGGAGAAGGGTTGAGGGAATCATCAGAGCTCTACCGAGAAGCGACGCAATTATCATTGAAGCTGGCACTCCACTGATTAAGAGGTACGGTGTCGAGGTAGTGCAAAAAATTCACCAGCTCAGACCTGAATCTGTTGTAGTCGCTGATTTAAAAACGCTCGATACGGGTAATCTCGAGGCAAGAATGGCTGGTGATGCGACCGCAGACGTGATCGGATTTTCTGGACTTGCCCCGATTAAAACCATGGAGAAGTTCATTGAAGAATGCAAAAAAGTTGGAGCTCTCTCGCTGATGGACACTCTGAATGTACCGAAACCTGTGGAGATTCTTAATAAACTGAAGGTGAAGCCAGACATTGTGGAATTGCACAGAGCGATAGATGTGGAACAGACGGAAGAAAGTGCATGGGGCAATATACAGGAAATCAGGGATGCCTGTGGTGATAACGTGCTGGTTGCTGTTGCAGGTGGTATCAGAGTGGACAGAGTTGAGACAGCTCTGAAGGCAGGTGCAGACATTCTCGTCGTTGGAAGGGCGATCACAGCAGCAAAAGACGTTACAGGGGCTGCGAGGGCATTCCTTCAGAGGATGGGAGTTGAAGAAGTTGACCAGTTCCGTGTTATGACAGATTTCTGAAACGGAGTGGTTGGATGGGAGTAATAATAATAAATTTTAAGGCATATGAAGAAGGATTCGGAAAAAGAGGTTATGAACTTGCAAAAGCAACCGAAGAGGTAAGTAAGAAAGTGGACGACTATCTTGCTATTGCACCACCCATTCTTGATTTACCGGAATTTGTATCGTCTTTATCCATTGATATTTTTGCCCAGCATGTCGACGCGGTTAATTACGGCAGCAATACAGGAAGAATAACTCCTGAGATGCTGAATGAAAAGAGAGCAAAAGGAAGTCTGATAAACCATTCAGAGAGGCGCCTCAGGCTTGCGGACGTGGACTTTATTGTCTCAAAGTTCAGAGAACTTGGATTAACATCAATTGTCTGCACGAATAACATTCCAACGACCGCAGCGGCAGCAGCACTCAGTCCTGACTATGTAGCTGTCGAACCACCTGAGCTTATCGGGAGTGGTATCCCTGTTTCAAAGTCGGAGCCTGAAATTGTTGAGAACTCTGTAAAATCAGCCCGGGATGTAAATCCATCCGTAAAAGTGCTCTGCGGTGCTGGAATCAGCAAACATGAAGACTATGTCACAGCACTTGATCTGGGTGCAGAGGGGGTTCTGCTTGCAAGTGGTGTGGTGAAAGCAAAGTACCCGAAAGCAGCGCTTGAAGAACTCGTTGGTTTACGCTGACCTCACTCAGAGAATACATTCTAACTGAATTTTCGGAGGATGTAGTATCTTTCCTTTTTATCTTCTGAGTCTATTTTATTCAATATCTTAAGAGCAGCAGCCTCAAAGTCCGGTTCTTTATCCTCAATACCCGTTTTCAGTACAAATAGAACTCGACCATTTTCTCTTAGGGCTGGTAAGACACCATATAAAGCCTTAAAAGAGGATTCAGAATCAAGAGTTAAGTCGTTCAAAATCAAATCAACTTTTCCTATTTTTCTCAAATCAAATTTGAATATGTCATCAATAAACACCCTCACATTATGCCTCTCCTGTTCTATTTTCCTGAGAGTATCCTCAAAATCTCTGCTAAACTCTATTCCATAAACCTTTGAAGCTTTTTCTGAAGCATATAGCAAAAAACCACCTGAACTGCTGCCAATATCGAGCACGACATCATTTTCTCCAATTAGAGTATTAGACAAAACATTTTTAACCAATAACTACAAAATGGCTACATGGGACGAAAACCTGAAAAAGAAGTTGTTAAGTGGTTAACTGCAG
>MTMJ01000039.1 GCA_002010045.1 Archaeoglobus sp. JdFR-22
TTTTCACACATTCCATAACAGTCTTTCCTGTTTTCTCAGCCCATATCTTTAAATCCCTCTCAAAAGTCGGGCAGTCAGCCTTCACCTTCAGTATCGAACCATTGGATAGCGTAACAACCTTGGAATGTATTCTGAGGATTGGCTGAGGGCATTTCAGGCCCTTCAAATCAATTTCAACTTCTTTCCTATCCGTTTCAACTTCAATCATCTTATCATCTCCTTTCCACTCTTCCGCTTTTGAAAAGTTTGAAACACTACTATGGTGGTCAGTAACTGGAATCTTGAGACTGGAACGAATTCCGGAATAATCTGAGACTGTTTTCAATGTGAGGATGAAAATAGCACCTCTCGGTTTGTTATCTTCAACCCGTATGCTTCCACCATACCTTTCAACAGTCTTTCTTGCAATGTAAAGTCCTAAACCTGTTCCCTTGCTATTTCCGGTAAATCCCTCTTCAAATATTTCTTCCTTTAATTCGTCAGGAACACCTGTACCGTTATCAGCAATTCTGATTTCAGTGTATTCACCATCATCCCTGACAGCAATCTCAACCCTGTCCGCCCTTCCATGAACAACAGCATTCCTTATTATATTCTCGATTACAGATACGAATGCTTCGTCTGCAAGAACTGTCGAGTCTCCTTCAAGTTTCAGAGCATATTCACTACTGGTGTGTTTTTTTGTGTATTCTTCTATAATTTCCTTAATATTGAATGGTTTCAGACTGCTGCCTGAAGAGACAAGTGATTCAAGCTCTCTCATCTTTTTAATCAGCTTTACACTCTTGTTTATCGCATTCATAATATTTTCAAGAAGTTTATCATCCTTATTCTCTCTGTAAACCTCGATAGAACTGCTCACAACTGCAAGGTCATTCAGAATATCGTGTCTCAGAATCTTATTAATCATGCTCAGCACTTCATTAATCTGCATAAGTGCATCCCGTGACTGCTTTCTTTCAGTAATGTCTTCAACCATCCCCTGAATGGCAACTACTTTTCCAGAATGATCCTTAATCGGAGTCAGGAATAGCCGGCAGTAAACCTCTCTCCGCCACTTAGACCTGTATGGTGCCTCAGTTATTAAAGGAATTCCCGTTTCTATACATTGTTTTATCATTCCAGAAATTCCAGTGTTTACAAGGGGGGGAAAAGTAAGAAGATTTATCTCCATTGTAGCACTTGAAGAAGGAGAACCAAGTAATTCGAGAAGTGACTCATTCACGATTTCGATATGTCCATCCACCCTGGCTCTGAACACTCCAAGAGGAGAATTATCAATGAGTAATCTGTAAGCCTCCTCACTCTCAATCAATGCCTCTTCTATCTTTTTTCTTTCGGAGATATCTCTTATAATTGCCACTGTGGCAGGTTCACCTTCATAATCAATTGTCGAAGCACTAACTTCAACAGGTATTATTTTGCCTGCTCTCGAGATGATTCTCATCTCATATCTTTCAGGCGGGTTTCTAATATCCACATTTTCATAAATGTTCTTAATAAATTCGTTGGACTCAGAAGATACAAAATTTGCAAAATAATTACCCAGTAATTCTTCTTTTGAGAGTCCCGTTATACCGCAAATTTTGGAGTTAACAAACCTCAGTACTCCATCCTGTATTACCACAATCCCGTCATTACCCTTTTCAACAAGATTCAGGTAGATATTTTCGATTATTCTGGATTCGTAATCATTTTCGGAGTGGATATTAACACCTCTGCTTTTTTAATTATCCCATTGATTCTCACTTTCAATTTTTTTTAAATATTATAATTGTAATCATTAACTAAATAAGAATAGTTAAATTCGTCATGGTGATGAATTCGATAACAGTATATTATATGCAATTTCAATCTAAGTAGTGATTTAAGGGAAAACTAATTAATTTTAAACCCAGTCTGTTCCCATGAATCTTACCGGTATGAATACGGGTGTTAAGGTGGTGGATATCTCAGATAAGAAAGATGTTCCGAGGGTTGCAATTGCTGAAGGGTGTATTAAACTTAAGGACGGTACGCTAAAGGCTATTACTGAAAATAAAATTAAAAAGGGAGATGTATTATCGGTAGCAAGCACAGCAGCAATTCTTGCAGTTAAAAAAACACCTGAGTTAATTCCGATGTGTCACCCGATTCCAGTCACTTCTATTGATGTCACATTCACCATTAACAACGGGATTAGGGTTACATGCACTGTTAAATCAATGGGAAAAACAGGGGTGGAGATGGAAGCGATAACAGGCGTGAGCGCAGCTCTCATCACAATCTGGGACATGGTGAAATACCTTGAGAAAGATAAATCAGGTAACTACCCCGATACAGTTATCGAGAATATCAGGGTGGTAAAAAAAGTGAAAGGGTGATATTATGTGGAAACTCCTTTTTTACTCTATCATTTTAATCTGAATGATGATGGACAGGCGCTTCCAACAACTCTGACCGGTAAAATAGCTTCAAAGTATCTCATAGACTCAGAGGAGCAGGAGAGGAGGAAAGCAGAGATGAAAAAGATTTGCATACAGTGTCACAGTACTGACTGGGTAAACAATCAGTTCACAAAACTTGAAAAAAATGCAGAGGATACTGACAGGATGGTTCTTGAAGCAACAAAGTTGATGAATGAGGGATGGGAAAGAGGTATCGCAGGATTGTTTCTTCAGCTATTCTCAGAAGGAAATATAGATGTTCTAAATTCCACTATTTTGTCCACTTTTAAATTTCAATAAAGCTTTCTAAAGCTTTAATTCCCAAAAAGATAATTGACCTTAAAGCTTTACGAAAGTATCGATTTTAACTTTGAGTTTCTACTATTAGAGTATTAGACAAAACATTTTTAACCAATAACTACAAAATGGCTACATGGGACGAAAACCTGAAAAAGAAGTTGTTAAGTGGTTAACTGCAGAAGA
>MTMJ01000026.1 GCA_002010045.1 Archaeoglobus sp. JdFR-22
AGCCTGAAGCACATTCAGGGAGTTAATTGTTTCCGGATTTAGGTAGTCTCAATTGAGTTTTGTTGAGATAAGTGAGGGTTATGATGGGGAGACCCTATAAAAGTAAGAGAAAAACCTACCGGACGACTGAAAAAGGCATTGCGCTGCTCACGAATTTTAAGGAACTCATTGAGGTGGCAAATTTATGAACTTTTTCCCGGTCTTTGTCAGGATAATCCTGTCTCCCTCAAGCTCGACGAGACCCATGTCCACAAGCAGCCGAACAGCGTTCTGAGCATTTAAACCCCAGATTTTTATTGGCTTTTTTATACTTTTATCGTGAAAATACTCTAATATATACTCTGCAACAGGAAGTCCATTCATGATATATGTTGAATCTCAAACAATATAACTGTAAGGATTAGTTCAGTAATAAAGCTTCTGAAAAGTTTATACTGAAGATTAGTTCTGAATTAAGTTTCTGAATTTTGATTCTGAAGTATATTCCGTAACTAAAACAAGGATATAAATAAAATTAAACCTCAATCCAGCAGTAAAAGTACTGTAAGTAACCATGTCAAAATCGAGACCATTTAAACACGATTATTGTAGGAGAATAAAATGGTTCGTTTTATTGTTATTGCTGATGCTGACCATAACAGCACAACTGACGTTTGCAGAGATGGGGACAATAAGGGGTAGGATAGTGTCTCAAGCCTCGAGTTATGGGTCGGACATGGGGGCTGTAATCCAGATTTTGAATAATATAACTTATGGACAGGAAATATCAATAGAATGCGAAGATATCAACTGTGATGGAAAGGTGGATATGGGGGACGTTATACTGCTACTGAACAACATCACGTATGGATATCCTGTAAAATGCTGCTGAATTACTGTATCTGATTGTATCTCATTGTCAGTAGATTAAATCTTCAGTATAATTCCATATATAAGCTTAAATTTTTCCTAAACTTAGTTTCTGAATTTTATTTCGTATCTTTATTTCTTGCAAATATAAGTACTAAAATGTGCATTAATTTTCAGGAAGTCAAGACAGAGGGTGGTAGATTTGAGGTTTAAGTTAATTTCAGTATTAGTGGCTACGGTTTTAGCACTGACAGGAGCATTAATGAACTCTTCCGGCAATTTACAATCAGTCTTAGTAATAGAAGGCGGTTTCGCATGTGAAGGTGAAATGATAACGACAAATATAACTGCACATAATGTATCCGACCTCGCAAATTTTGATACCACTATCTACTTTGATCCGGACGTAGTTAAAGTTCTGGATGCAGATAATAACCCTGCTTTTGGAATTGAGGTCAATAACCTGAATTATTCTGATAACTGTATCAGAATTGCCTCTATAAACACAGAGGATGGGTTTAATGGAGACGTGTGGTTATCTAAATTAAAATTGAAAGCCGTTGGAAATCCGGGAGATTGCTCTGAACTGATCCCAATTCCTAATACTGTTGTAGATTCTTCTGAGGTAGATATCCCCTTAAAAATACAAAAAGGCACGTTTTGCATATCTATGATCTGCGAGAATGAAGTTTATTTCAAGCCAGAAGTGAGTAAAGCAAGACTCTGCGAAACCACTGATGTTGAAATCTGGATTAATGGATCTAATTTCCAAGGTGGACAGATTAATCTGACTTATGATTCGAGCTGTGCTGAAATCGTCAACTGGGTAAGGGATACAACAAACTTCCCATACGGAGGATGGAACTCCAGAAATAATGGAACTGAGTGGATTACTTTTGCGAACGAGACGATTTTGATCGGAGAATACAAAGTTGGAACTTTAACAATTCACTGCATTGATGATGATTGTCAGTGCTCCACCGGGTTGCACTTCGATGAGAGTGATGCCATAAACTACAGTGCTATATTCAATAATCTGGGGAATGAAATACCAGCAAAATGGAAAGATGGAAAATTTGAATGTTGGTGCGGGATTTGCGGAGATGTTAACTGCGATGATAAGGTGAATATGGGTGATGTTATACTTCTGCTTAACCATGTGACGTATGGTTATCCTCTCTGTAACGAATGGGCTGGAGACGTGAATTGTGATGGAAAAATAAACATGGGTGACGTTATTTTGCTGTTAAACCATGTTACTTACGGATATTCGCTTAATTGTTGTCCAGAATGTGTTAATTTGAATTACGTGTGAATGGAGGTGATAAAATGAGAGAAAAAATAGCAGGAATGCTGGCACTGATAGTATTGGTATTGACGATAATACCAGCGACTTCTCAGGAGCCTGAAAAAGTGTATCTTGAACCGCAGGATGGAGAAGGAACTTTCTGTAATACAACACTTGTTGACGTTAAGATAGATGCATCTGGATTTCAGGGTGGTCAGATTAACCTGACTTACGACCCGCAGTGCATAGATGTGATTGACTGGGATAAAAACTCTGATGTATTTGGACTGGGTAAGTGGTATTCCGGGAATAATGGAAGTGAGTGGATAACTTTTACATCAGAAGAATTGGATTTGGCAGGTGCATTCCTGATTGGAACTCTTACAATACACTGTATCAACAATAGTGCCAGTTGCGTTACACCACTGCACTTTGAACTTGACCATCCCAAGAATTACGGTGCGATTTTCGATTCGAACGGCAGTGAAATAGAAATTAGCTGGGTTGATGGTACATTTGGATGCAAGTACATCTGTCCCGATGGTGACGGGGATGGAGTTTGCGATGGGGAAGATAACTGTCCAGCTATTGCTAATCCGGGTCAAGAGGATGCTGACGGAGATGGAGCAGGGGATGCATGCGATGCCTGTCCTGACGACCCCAACAAAGTAGATCCGGGAGTGTGCGGTTGCGGAGAACCAGATACTGACTCAGATGGAGATGGTGTAGCAGATTGCATTGACGAATG
>MTMJ01000064.1 GCA_002010045.1 Archaeoglobus sp. JdFR-22
TGGTTCGATACTGAAGGTGAAGGCTGACTGCCCGACTTTTGAGAGGGATTTAAAGATATGGGCTGAGAAAACAGGAAAGACTGTTATGGAATGTGTGAAAAACGACGGTACGTATTATGCGAAAATCAGGATATGAGATTGTGAGCTAATTAAGAGTTGATGAGAATGTCAAATACTGAAAGAATCAGATTAAAAGAGAAGAAATTAGATTTCAAGAATGTATTGAAAAAAGAAGGAATTCATCTGAGTCAAATTATCACCGGGATTGAGAACATTTCAATTCCCATCTATATAGTTACGCTCAATGGTAGAATTATCTTTGCAAATGAGGTCTGTGCTAAACTTGCAAATTTTGAAAATGCAAAGAATTTAATCGGGAAGAGATGTTATGAAGTTTTCAGGTCAGAGCACTGTTATTCCGAAAAATGTCCTTTAAATATTTACAAAAAACATCCCGAAACAAATAGAAGCAATATTAATGTAAAGGTCACACTTCCTACTGGAAAGGTAAGATATCTGAAGGCAAACCATGCACCAATCGTGAACAATGCCGGTGAGGTTATAGCAATCATTGAACTGTTTGAAGATTTTACGGAAGTTAAGGAGTCTTCTCTGAAGATTATGGACATGTTAATCTCACTCGCTGAAGGAGATTTATCGAAAACACTTGTTGCTTCAGAACTTCATAAAGACTTTGTTGAGATTGGCGAGGCGTTAAACACACTCAGTATTTCTCTGGACCTGGGGTTGAGAAATATATCGGATGCTATCAGGCAGATAGCAGAGGGTAATTTCAGTACCGAGGTTGAGTGGGAGATGCCCGGAATATACAGAGAGATTGCAGGCAACATCAATCAGGCAATCAAACAGCTCAACAATGTAATACACCAGATTCAGGAAGTATGCACAGCTATCAGGGATGGTGACCTGACAAAAATGGTTGATGTCTCGATACTGAAGGGCATATTCGCTGAAATTGGATATGTTACCAATGAGATGTCAATTTCTCTCGACCTCGGGTTAAGGAACATATCAGATGCAGTAAATCAGATTGCAAAAGGGGATTTTGACGCAGAAGTTGAGTGGGAGATGCCCGGAATATATACAGAGATTATACAGAGGATTAATGAAGCGATTAAAAATGCGTGTAAGGTAGACAGAAGTAGACGAGAAGCACTTGAGCAGCTTGCCGCTAATTTGATGCAGTTTGAGACTTCTGCGGATAGATTGAGGAATCCACTTGCAGTTATAATGAACACTCTGGAACTGAAAGACGAGCTTGGAGGTGAAAAAGTTCTGAGTACAGTTGAAGAGATGTCAAAGAGACTGAAGAAAGAACTTGATGAGATGAGAGAAGAAGAGATAAAGACGTACAGGCTCACAGAAGAGAGTCTGGAGAAACTTTAGAGAGGTGTTGAAATGGGGGGCCGGACTAAAAGAGTGAGAAAGAAATCAGAGAGAAAAAAAACAACAAAGAAAAATAAAGTTTCCTCACGGACACAATCAATAGAGAGTGAACTGAGAGAGTCCGGGTTAATGTATCGAGCAGTTGTTGATAACATTGGGATTGGAGTTGCCATTATCAATCCTAACATGGAGATTATTTCTTTAAACAGACAGATGAGGGAATGGTTCCCGGGAATCGATGTCTCCAAAAAACCAGTTTGTTACGAAGTATTTAATGACCCTCCAAGAGACAATATTTGCTCATACTGTCCAACATGTGAAACACTCAGAGATGGAAGAGTCCATGAATCCATAACCAACACTCTGACAGGCGAGAACTTCAGAAATTTCAGAGTAATCTCTGCCCCAGTATTTGACGATAATAGAAATATCATCGCTGCAATAGAAATAGTCGAGGATATAACAAAGGAGAGGAAGATTCTTGAAGAGTTACAGGAGAAGATGACCACATTTCATGCTATTACAAGCACAGCCAAGGACGCAATTATTATGATTGACGATAATGGTCTGATTAATTACTGGAATCCAGCAGCGGAGAATATATTCGGTTATACTGAGGACGAAGTAATTGGAAAGGAACTTCATCACATCATCGCACCTGAGAAATACCATAACTCGTACCATGAAAACTTTGAAAAATTCAAAAAGACTGGAAAAGGGAAAATTATAGGTAAAACCATTGAGTTTGAAGCTCTGAGAAAGAGTGGAGAAAAATTCCCTGTCGAGTTATCACTTTCTTCTATCAAGATTAAAAACAGGTGGTATGCAGTCGGAGTGGCGAGAGATATCACAAGGCGCAAGAGGATTACAGATGAGCTCAAGAGGTATCAGGAGAATCTCGAAGACATTTTGAGTGAGAGAACAAAAGAGCTTGAGGAGATGAACAAGCAACTTAATATAGAGATAGAAGAGCGAAAAAAGGTCGAGGATAGACTCATTCAGATTAATGAAGTCCTTAGTATGATTAACAAAATCCTTAGACACGATATTCTGAATGACCTTACAGTTGTGAGCAGTTCTATCGAGGTTTACAGAGAGAATAAAGATGGAAAGTTCCTTGAAACCGCATACAAATCTGTGGAACGGAGTGTAGAGTTGATTAAAAGGATGAGAGAGCTTGAATCACTTGTCTCTTCCGGCGTCAGCCTCAGACCGTTCGATGTCAGAGATACTCTTCAGACTGCAATCAACAACTGGATGAATGAAGGTATTGAGTTTACCATAAAAGGTGATTCCGTGGTTCTTGCAGACGAAACATTCGTATCTGTAATCGAGAATATAATAAGGAATGCTGTTGTTCATGGAAGGGCGGACAGGGTTGAGATTGCTGTCAGGGATGATGGTGAATACACTGAA
>MTMJ01000115.1 GCA_002010045.1 Archaeoglobus sp. JdFR-22
GTTCTTCTGCAGTTAACCACTTAACAACTTCTTTTTCAGGTTTTCGTCCCATGTAGCCATTTTGTAGTTATTGGTTAAAAATGTTTTGTCTAATACTCTACTTATTCCTGAACAGGAGAGCAATTCCGATTAAAATTAAGGCGATTGCAAAAATTTGAGAGTCACTGAGGAAAAATGGAATCAGTTCCTGAACAAAAACAAAGACTCCAATCAGGATGAGCAGGTAAGCAAGAAATTTCTGTCTTTCATCTTTATCAAACACGTGTTCTGGCTCCTTCCCCGGGGATATTTCTTTTATTTCAACCCTTTCCCTTTCAGGAATTAAAACTGCAAGAATAATGTAGATTAAAATTGTAACCCCTTTTAAAAATGCTCCGGTGATGAAGATCAGTCTGATGAGAGTTGCATCAATGTTGAAATACTTTGCCAGACCGCTGCAGACTCCAAAAACCACCCTGTCGTCTTTGTTTCGGTAAAGTTTGTTCATAGCTATTCTAATCTCCGCTGGATTTTATAATTTCCTGTTACAGGTAAAACTTGTCTTCAGAATTTGTCTCTGAAATTTCAGTCTGATATGCTTGAATATTACAAAGAATCATAAAATTGCAGCAAGTCTTCTGTAAACCTCAAAGGCTGGTCAAGGTATGCAGGATGTCCCGAATCCTCGTACACGATCAGTTCTGCTTTCAGGATCGAAGACAATCTATTCATTTCTTCCATCGGTACGATTTTATCATTTTGCCCGTAGATGATTTTCACTCTCCCCCTTAATTTATCATAACCTTTCAAGAGTTCTTCTTCAAGACTTCTGACAGGTGATATTAGAAGTAAACCTTTAACCGGATTCTCTGTGGCGTATCTGAGCGCAATATACCCCCCGAGACTTGCACCCACGATAACAGGTTTGCTATCTGCTACAACCTCTTTTACGATGCTAACGCTATCTTCTGCATCCTTTGATTTTGGTCTGCACGAACTCTTCATTCCATAAGGCATATCAATTGCGATGAACGGTATTTTTCTTCCTTCAAGAACGTCAAGAACGCCGATTTCACGCCATACTTCTGATGTGAACATATAGCCGTGAAGGAAAATTACTGGAAAACCTTCTCTTTCGAAATGAATTATGCGGCAGGTAAAATTTCCGGTGCCGATTTCTTCTTCTATCATGAATCTGGATTGATTGAAGGGATTGATATATTTTTATCCTTTATTAACTGAGACTGTTTAAATCGACAAACCTAAATAATTCTGGATAAAAAAAAACGTGTTAACACTCCCGGTGAAAAAATGACCAAACCCTTAGATATGTTAAAAAAATCTCTGCAGTCTAAGGTAATAGTCAGATTAAAGGATGGACGAAACCTCAGGGGAACGCTGAGCGGCTACGACACACACATAAATTTAGTCCTGAGGGATGCAGAGGAGATAAGAAACGACGAAGCGTATCGAAAACTTGGCGATATTGTAATACGAGGTGATACTGTCGTTCTTATTTCTCCCCTATTTTAACCAATAAAACCAAGAGAAAGTAATTCCTCAGCGACATTATCAACAGCCATCATTACATCATCAATGCTTTTTCCACCTGTGATAACCACCCTCCCCGTGCCAAAAATGAGCATAACCACACGTGGATTGCTGAGGCGGTAAACAAGAGCGGGAAATTGCTCCGGTTCATATTCAACATTCTCAAGACCAAGCCCTATTGCAATTGCATTGAGATTTAAATTAACTCCAAGATCAGCGGAAGCTACTATATTCTGAACTTTTATTTCCGAGTTCTGGATTACTGAGATTCCAAGATCACTTAATATATTAACAACCTGTTTTATTGCTCTGTTAACGTCTTTAACAGATTTTGAACCTGTACAGATAATTTTGCCACTCCTGAAAATAAGGGTAGCTGTTTTAGGTTCTCTCACCCTCAGAACAAGACCGGGAAATTGTTTCTGTTTATATACTGCACCTTTCACTTCCCTGTCAATCCGGTTGAGGTCGATATCTTCTCCTATCTGTGCTGATGCGACAATATTTACTATTTTTATTTTATAATTCCTTTCCATTTCACAGAACATTTTGTAAATCATATAAATACATTTGCTAATTAATCTGGGATATAGAAAAAATAGATGAGATGTGATTTCTTAGAGGCTTTTTATGAGTTACTCAATCCTATTACACACCAAAGCAATTACCTCAGTTGGTATTTCATGTTATATTCACTCCCAATCCCCCGCCTTACTATAGGCAATTGGTTCTTCGACCAGATGGTGCCTCGGCAGCAAGACTGATCTGCATTGATGAAGAGTTTGCCGAACTCTGGGAGGGGACATTCAAGCCTGAGTGGAGGGAGGTAGCAAAAACATCGAAGGTTAAGGGCTGGGAAGAACTTACAGAAAAGTGGACTCCTGGGTGTGGAGCATATGGATGGATTAACATCAACAACGAAAAGAGGGATGATGGAGATAGGGCACAGCTTAGGGCTGAAATTGATGCTGTTGTTGCTCATCTTTACGGTTTAACGAAGGATGAATTCGCTTATATACTGGATACATTTCCTGTGCTGAGGAGGAAGGAAGAGGAAGCTTTTGGAGAATTCAGGACTAAAACGATGTGTCTGGAGGAGTACGATCGCTTTTCTGAGATAATAAAAGATAAGGTACTTGCCAACTCACATCTCAGCCAACCTCTGCAAGACTCTCTTTTCTCTTATACCAACAGCTACAACCATCCCAATCAAAAGGACATTGACA
>MTMJ01000042.1 GCA_002010045.1 Archaeoglobus sp. JdFR-22
CAGTCAGTAACACTCCAGTTGTGCGGACCATAGTCAGTTGTTATTGGGCTGCCCAATCCAATATTGAATTCAAGGCTTCTTGCATGGCTGAAGTTGATCTTAACAGCAATGCCTGTGTGGCATGCGATGCATGCTTCATTCGCATCTGTAAGCGTATTATCATTCACAGACTCTTCAATAAATTTACTGTGTGCTGCTAAACTTCCCGTATCTGATGCATTTGCTGTCAAACCAAAACCGCCAGCTGGCGGGATATATATGGTACCATGGGTTGAACCATCACCAGTCCCATGACACTTTACGCATTCCCCGGGATCATCGTTAGAAGTGCCAGTATAGAATCTGTCACCATGGTAGTAGTACTCTCTCCAGTCTCCAGTACTTCCTGTGTCTGCAGTCCCATGACAGCTGCAGGATTTTTCTGTAAAAGAGTGTGAATGAAACTCACCCCATTCAGCTCCGCTATGACAGTACATGCATGGAACAGTTGTGGCTGCATGTGCTTCCTTGCCAGGGGTATAGCTTGAATAAGTACCGCTCACGGATGCATAAGTGTACAGGTAATTTTGATATATAGTCTGGTTTATATTATCAGCATATGGCATTGAGAATGTTCTATGACAGTATCCACATCCCATTCTTTCATATCCAGTTTCACCGGCATGTATTGTTATCAATAGTGACATCTCTTCTGCAATATCTGCGTGGCACTTCTCACATGGGATATCATTCTCATTACCGCTCAAATCATACCAGTAATGCTGACCTGCGAAAAGAGCAATCGTCTGAGGAAGCGCAATACCCGAAATTGCCAAAACTGCTAGTGTAAGCAATATCAGTTTTGCCCTCATTGTTTACCCCCGCTTATATATTATTAGTTTTTTTGTAAGATATATAACTTTTTTCTTTTTCTTCTTATGAAATTTAATATAAGATTTTAAGCTGCTATGGAAAATGAAACTATTTTTTCCTGGCTACAGCTCACAGATAACAGGTTCGCCCCCTAAAACTCCATAGAGTTTCCTACCCTCTTTAACTGGAATCAACACACCTTTTTCAGCTTTTTCAAAGTAATTCAACCTCTCTATACTCATGATATTAAAATCTTCGAGTTTGATACAGATAAATTCTGCATCTTCTACTCTTTCACACTCTTTCCCATGAAAAACAGCAGGAATCAGATTATAGACATTATCGATTAACTGCCCCAGTTCCTCTCCGTAGTAGAGCTCCTGAAGAACTCTGCTGTAGAATATCCAGTCTTCTTCGATTAATTTCTGTTTTGGATATCTGCTGAGAAGAAAAATTACCTCTTCTACATTACCTTTTTCATGAATCCACCAGCAATTCTCGCAGCTCCATATATAACCATTTTCAGCAACCCTCAACTCCCCACCAAAACCATAATTCAGGCAGGGGTAAAATGGACAGTAACAGAACGAGCAATCCTGTCCTCCAAAATGACAGGGATAATACTTGCATTCATAGTTTGCCCCATATATGCCTTCAAGCGCTCCAAACATCTCAATCAGTGTTCTTTCCCTTAATTCGTTCATTTCAACTCCTCTTGAACTTAGCCACCATATCTCCAACTGAAATACCGAGTGATTCGGCAACCGGTTCACATTTTGCTGTCAGCAGGAAGGCAACGGGCAAATCACTATCTGACAGACATTCATAGTTTGCCATCCCCTTTGCGATGATTATGTTTGCGTTTTTAACTCTATCCATTGTGTCAGCAGGTAGCTCCTCCTCTATAATTCCAATTGCACCTTCTCCATTTGTCAGAATTTCATCTGCTATTTTATGAATGCCTGCAAGTTCAGCATCCTCGAGTGTTGCATCGCTGAGTATTGGTTTACCTCTGACAACAACAGTCAGCCTATTTGAGATTTTCTTTATTTCTTCAAGGAAAAGTGCATCAACTATAATCTCACCGCAATTGTCTGTCAGATAGACAACCCTACATTTGCACAACTCTCTGATTTTATCAATATCATCAATTGCAAGTCCCTTTTCGAATTCTTCTCTGAAAAAATCCATAAAACCATCTTCTGCGACGCTGTGCCCCATAACACCGTAATCAAATGTATTGCCTATAATTGAGGCGATTGCAGAAGCTCTGAACAAATCTTCCTGTTCTTTGACAAACTGCTTTATATGGGGCAGGAATCTCAAAACAGTCTCATTTGCTTTATCTTTAAGTTTCTTGTAGGGGTCTTCAACCCTGAGAATCTCATAAACCTTCCTGTGCATTTCCGTTGCAATAACAGCATTTATCTCGCCTGAAGGGTATCTTCTATTCAGTATTTTCAAAGATTCTTCAACAGCTTTCTGAATCTTTTTCTCGTCAGTGGTTGCCATTTTTGATTCTGTGTAAGCCCTGTTAAGCAGGCATGCCGGGCATTTCGGTGAAATCTTCATTGTAGATATCTCAACAATCTCTATATTAAAAATTTACCGGTTGATTTATGTTATACAGTAGATCTTGGCAGGATTCCAAATTCCGAGTTATTAAACGAGAATAATAAATCTACCAAATACAATCGATTCTGTATCCCGCTCCATGAATTCAAGTATTTTATCGTATAAACCATTTCTGCTATCAGAAGCTTTGGGAGTCTGTATGAGGACAGTAGCAAAGACAAGAGAATGCTTCGTTGAGAATGGGTTAGAAGCCTTAAATGAGAAGCCTCGTCCCGGT
>MTMJ01000128.1 GCA_002010045.1 Archaeoglobus sp. JdFR-22
TTCTGCAGTTAACCACTTAACAACTTCTTTTTCAGGTTTTCGTCCCATGTAGCCATTTTGTAGTTATTGGTTAAAAATGTTTTGTCTAATACTCTAATTCAAAAATTAGTTCGGAAATTACTGGAATTGTCTAATATAACTTAACCTTTGATCACAGATAAACTTTATTTAAACTAAAACTCTTTTGGAATGAAATGAGCGTAAACAAAAAACCCAATCACAATAAGAAGGTATATCTCGAAACCTATGGATGCACAATGAATCAGGCTGATTCTGACATAATCAGAGGTATCATCTCCAAAAGACATGAGATTTCTGATTTAGACGAGGCAGACATTGTAGTTATCAATTCCTGCGGGGTTATCGAGTTCACCGAAAGAAAAATCCTGAAAAGAATCGAGGAGCTGAAGAGGGATAAAAAAGTTGTGGTGGCAGGCTGTCTCCCCAGAATAGCTGCAAGAAAAGTCAGAGAAGTTGCTGATTTTGTAATAGGAACAAATGTTTATGATATTCAGAGGGCAGTTGAATCTGCGCTAAATAACGAAAGTTTTTTTCTTGCGAGAAAACCAGAAGTCGATAAATCTGAATTCAGTCCAGTTAAGTGTCGATTAAGAGAGAGTGTAATTGCTATTGTTTCTATTTCCGAGGGCTGTCTTGGAAAATGTACTTTCTGTGCTACAAAGTATGCGAGGGGCAGACTCAGAAGTTTCAGGCTTGAAAATGTACTCAGGGAAATAGAGAATGCTGTAAAAGAAGGATTCAAGGAAATTCAGCTTACTGCACAGGACACCGGTGTCTATGGAATGGATAGGTTTGACTACAGGCTTCCAGAGTTACTTGATAGAATATCTGAAGTAGATGGGGACTTCAGGGTCAGGGTTGGAATGATGAACCCCGGCAGCGCTGTTAAAATAATTGACGCACTGATTAAATCCTTTGAAAGCGAAAAAATTTACAAATTTTTGCATGTACCTGTTCAGAGTGGCGATGACAGGATACTGAGTGATATGCAGCGTGACCATACAGTTGATGATTTCATAGAGCTTGTATCAGAATTCAGGAGAAATTTCAGGGATGCAGTTATCTCAACAGACATAATCGTAGGCTTTCCTTCTGAGGACGAAGAGGCATTCTGGAGAAGTTATGAACTCGTGGAAGAAATTGAACCGGAGATCGTGAATATTACCAAATACTCGCCAAGGAATTGCACCCCTTCTTCACGTCTTAAAGATATGCCTGACTGGATTAAAAAAGAGAGATCGAGAAAGCTTACTGCTTTATGCAGGAAAATATACCTGAAGAGGAATAGAAAGTTTTTGAGAAGCGTTCAGAAAGTTCTTGTAACAAGAAACGGCAAAAATGGGACTCTTCTGTCGAGAACTGAAGCATACAGACCTGTTATACTCGACAGCGGGCAAATGGGTGAGTTTTATACAGTTAAGATTGAGGAGGTTACAGATACATACCTGAAAGGAGAAAGTATATAAAAACAGATCATTTATCTCTGATGTGGATGAAAGTCTGTTTGAGTTTTTGAAGGAGGATAAATTCCGGGAATATCTCGGGGCTGAAATTATAGAGGCTGAAGAAGGATATGCGAGAGTTGAAGGTATTGTTCGAGAAGAATTCACGAATTTTCATGGGACTGCCCATGGTTCTTTCATTATTGCAATGGCAGATTTCGCTCTGGCTATAGCCGCGAACTCAGACAATATAAGAAGATTCGCAGCAACCATAAAAATGGACTTCTTCAAACCTGCTTATGTTGGTGAGAAGATTGTAGCAGAATCAAGAAAAACTGGTGGCGGGAGAAAGCTTACATTCTACGAAAATCAGGTTTTAAAGGATGACGAGGTTATTGCGAAAGGGGATGCCATTGCCTACGGAAAGATAGAGATTATCGAGAAGTGAAATCTTTGATGTTTCCGGAGAAAGAAGAGCTTGTAAATCGATGGAGAAACCAACTTCTGCAGGATAGAGGATACTTTGAGGAGGATTTAGTTGTCGGGTTGAGAAAGGGAATAACTGTCAATGATGAAAAATTTGAGATGTATGCAGAGCTTGCCATAAGAATCGATAGCATGAACTTCATGCTGTTTAAGTTTGAACGCCCTGCACGTCCCCTCACTCCACTTGAAAGGAGAACCGTATCAATTGCAAAAATTATCGATGAAAAGCCCTTTCCTTACGCACTGTTAACGAATGGATTAAATTGTTTATTCATTGACATATTCAGTGGAAATTCGACGGAGAACTGCGATATTCCCTCGAGGAGTGAAGCCATAAAGCTTTTGAGTAAGATTAAAGCCTTCAAATCTGATATTGATATTGAAAAGGAAATGAGAATTTTTGCAGCAATTGATTCAATTAAATGTGAGATCTGCGAGGAGTAATAACGATATCAGGAGTATCTACGTCTCTCAGTCTTACAGTAATAACGATTGAATTGTTGGCTTTAGTTTTTCATTCTTAATTTCTTAGGGTCTACTAATATCACCTTTCAGAATAATACCAAACAACCACGATAACAATCCAATATTTTCATCTAACAACTCCCAAAACGTGCTTTTAGAAAATA